>JAZORS010000046.1:0-8263 GCA_045656725.1 Eubacteriales bacterium
TATCTACCTCACTCCAACCAAGTTTGATTTTTTCCATTTTGTTTTTCCTTTCGGTTTATAAGAATATAAATTTGTTTGATTAAAACCATTTTGAAAGCTCTCTGTCTTTCCTTACCGCAAAATATCCTGCCACTGAGAGCACAAAGCAGAATAACGAAAGACCGAGCATCGCTATGAAGAAATTAGTCCAGCCGAGAGAATCAAGCAGAGCGCCGGAAATAAATGGAATGAGTCCCGCGCTAAAAGATGTAATTCCATTCACAATAAGGGAGGATTTTGCGGGGCTTATGTAATTTTTCAGCTTCATCAGAGTGTTGTTTCCGTAAACGATAACGTAGCTGCTCTGGAAGAATCTGAAAAGCAAGCACAAGAGCATGGCAACAAAGAAGTTCGAGGCATATCCGAAAACGAAGCCGAGAACTACAAGAAGAACTATGCCGCCGAGCACTATTCCCGAAAGGAAAATGTTTCCTCTTTTGTCGTAGTAGCTATAAAGAATAAAGCCGGTGGGAAATGCAACGAGGGGAAGCACGAGAGTCAGAACGATGGAAAGCGAGTTGGGGAAATTATGTATCTCGCTTAGCATACTGGGAATCCAGTTGTTTATTGAGTACCCAATGCCGTTTATGGCAAAGGAAGCAACGAAAGAGAATCCGAGAATGATGCCGTATTTGACCTTCGGTTCTTTCGGAACGACGAATTCGTGGTGGTTAAACGTATTTTCCAAAACCGGAGTTTGTATTTCACCGCCCCTTGCTATACACCTTTCGGTTTTCTTTATCTGAATCATATAATAAATGAGAGAAAGGAAGAGCAATAAGCCGAAGAAAACAAAGGTAACTTTCCATGAAAGGAAAGCAACGAAGAGTCCTGCAAATCCGTAAGTTAAGGTGTTTGCCAAAGCAAATCCGCCGTAAATGAGCTTGTTGGCGTAGGAAATGCAGTCGTTCGGAACGAGTTTGCCGATAAAGTAGTTAATACCGCCCCAGGAAACCGCCTGCAAGAGTCCGTTTATTCCAAACAGCACCCATACCTGCCAAAGCTCGCTTGTAAGTCCGATGCAGGCGTAGAATATTGCCGAGAGAACGGTGGAGATAACGAGCATCTTTTTAATATTTGCCTTTTCCATTACGGCGGAGGCGAAAAACTGCCCGAAGCCGTATGCGAAATAATATACGGTAAGACCGAGAGCAACGTTTGCGCGCGTCGTGCCGAAATAATCTATCATTTCAACCATCTGCGCGGCATAAGGGAGCTTAACGCAGATTCCGGCTATGTAGTAAAAAAACGCCGCGAATATAAATTTTTTATACTGCTTTCCGTATTTGTATTTTAAAAGCGGGGATTCTGTTTTTTCGTGCCTGTGCTTTTTTGATGAAGCTTCCATCTTTTTAGTTTTTTACCTCGTTAAATCAGTGCGACTCGTGAATGGTTATGCTTTTAATCACGGGCCTGTCCGCTTCGTCTACTGCGCCGTTATAACCGTATTTTACATTCTCGCAAATAGCGTCGATTACGTCCATACCATCGGTAACCTTGCCGAAAGCTGCGTATTCTCCGTCGAGGTGAGATGATGTTTTATGCACGATAAAGAACTGCGAGCTTGCGCTGTTTTTATCCTCAGCTCTTGCCATAGAGATAACTCCACGGCGGTGCTTTATCGGGTTATCGAAGCCGTTAGACTTAAATTCGCCGAAAATTGTGTCGCAGGGCTCGTCGCTATCGCCGCCCTGAGCCATAAAGTCCTTTATAATGCGGTGGAAATCGCTTCCTTCATAATATCCCGCGTTTGCAAGCTTAACGAAATTCTCAACGGTCTTCGGCGCTTCATTGCCGTAGAGTTCAAGGTGAACCGTGCCGTAGCCCTCAATTTCAATGGTCGCATGGTGGGTTGCCGTGAAATTCTGTCCCCAGTGATTTACAGCGTAAGAGGTAAAGAAAACCAGTCCCACGATAAGAGCGATAACCGCAACGGTAATGATTATCGGAATCACAATCTTTTTGATAGCGGCTTCCTTTTTCTTCTTTTCTGCAAGCGCCAAGGCTTCCATTCTTTTTTCTGTTACGTAATTGCTGTTTTTTCTTTTCTTTGCCATTTTTATACCTCATATCTGCCTCAAAGCTTTGAGGCGTTAAATTTATTTATTTTTCCTTGTTTTTCAGTCTTTTGAGCCTTGATTTCAGGGCATCAAAATCAATCTCCGCAAGCATTACCGCAAGGGCAACTATGGCGCAGCCGATATATTCACGAGGCAGGAGTTTTTCTTTTAAGAAAATTGCCGCTCCTATAACACCGAAAACAGATTCGAGCGACAAAATCATAGATGCAACGGCAGGGGGAGTTTTTCTTTGCCCGATAATTTGCAGGGTGTAGGCGATGCCGCTTGAAGCAATTCCGAGATACATAAGCGGCAAAATATTTTCCCAAATAAGCGAGAAGGGAATGCCCGATTCGAAAACGAGCGCGAAAACTGTATTCAGCACGGCGGAAACCGAAAACTGAATAAAGGACATCTTTACCCCGTTCGATTTCGGTGAAAAACGGTCGATTGAGAGAATGTGAAACGCGAAAACCAGCGCAGACAAAAGAACAAGCAGGTCGGAGAAGAGTACATTAAAGGACGAGTCGATACAAAGAAAATAAAATCCGACAACCGCAATGAAAACGCTGATCCAAACGTTTATGGGGGATTTGCGCTTTAAGAATATTCCCACGACGGGAACTAAAAGAACGTAAAGGGCAGTTATAAACGACGCTTTGCCGGCATCCGTTCCGCCCGCGATTCCGGCTTGTTGAAGGGCTGAGGCAACGACGAAAATAACGCCGCACAGAGAGCCACCGATAAGCTCATATTTTGTAAAGCTTAATTTGTGCTTGCCAGCGGCGGTTTTTTCACCGACTATGCCAAGCTTATCTAATGCAGGGATTAAAAGAAAGAGAAACAGTGAGGCAAAAAGACTTCTTACAGCGCCCATGGCAAAGGGCGGAACCTCTGCCGATGACTTCTGCGCGGAAAAGGCAAAGCCCCATATTATCGCGGCGAAAAGAAGAAGCGCGGCGGAAAGATATTTCTTGATGTTATTCACCGTCCTATTTCTCAAATTAAAGCTTAAAGCGCGGCTCATCCCCGTGCGGACAAGCGTGAAAATACAAGTTCTCTTATAACTATAACAAAGTTAAAGTAAAAAATCAATACTTATTTTAAAATAGTAAAGTTTTCCGTGTTTATTTTATTGGGGCGCGGCGCTCTCGCCTTCGTCTTGCGGGGCAGGGGCTTCGGGAGTCGGCGCTTCGGGAACGGTTTGAGAGCCGTCGCCAACGATTGCGATTCCGTCGTAAACGCTGTTGAAGCAATCGGTGCCGGTGGCGCTGTTAAAGCGTACGCCGAGAATTTTTATATATCTTTCGTAGTCGTTCTGATAGCTTGAAAGAGGACGGGCGAAAGCGTTTTCCGTTTGTGCCGCAACGAGTATATCCTCGCCGTCAAAGCCAACGACGAGCAGGGTATGATAATATCCCTCGCCGTTTTTGCCAAGCTGTATTACGTCGCCGATTTCAAGCTCGTCGGACGAGGCCTCACGTCCATACGGGCCAACGTCCTTGTTTCCAATTATGAAATTGTAGAAAAAGTCAACACCCGTCCAAGCCGGCGCACGCTCGTTAAGCGATATGTAATACCAGCCAAAAGTCGATTTGTAATTCATAATACAAGAGCCTGCATAGAGGCATTGGGACACGAAATTGGTGCAGTTTCCGCCGATTCCGGCAAAATTTCCGAAAAGAGGATTCTGCGAAAAAGCATAGCGTTCGGCATACATAAGGGCGGCTTCACGGTTATAAGGTCTTGTTGCGAGCATAAAATTCTCCTTTTATAAAAACTTACATAAGCAATTTATGAAATTTTTTGAAAATTTGTCAGAAAATTGTCTTGTAATTCTCTGAATTTTGGTGTATAATACTTTTATTAAAATTCATGTGAACTCAAAAGACCCTGTATTTTTAAAAATTCGGAGGAAAAATATGATTCTCGAAAGAAGACCGGAAAATATGGCAAGAATCACCACCAAGGAGCTTGCCGAAAAATTTATAGAGAAAGAAATCGCTCGTGTCAGAGAGCAGGTTGGAAACGGACGTGTCCTTCTCGCTCTTTCCGGCGGTGTTGACAGCTCGGTGGTTGCGGCGCTGCTTATAAAGGCAATAGGCAAACAGCTCGTTTGCGTTCACGTAAATCACGGTCTTATGCGTAAGGACGAGTCCGAAAACGTAATTAAGGTTTTCAGAGGCGAGCTTGACGCAAACCTTATATACGTTGACGCGACCGACAGATTTTTAAATCTTCTTGACGGAATCAGTGAGCCCGAAAGAAAGAGAAAGATTATAGGAGCTGAGTTTATAAACGTTTTTGCCGATGAGGCAAGAAAGCTTGAAGGCGTTAAGTATCTTGCGCAGGGAACTATCTATCCCGATATTCTTGAAAGCATCAATCAGGCAGAGGGCAAAAAGGCAGTTAAGTCGCACCATAACGTAGGCGGTCTTCCCGAGGACCTTGATTTCGAGCTTGTCGAGCCTATAAAGCTTCTCTTTAAGGACGAGGTAAGAGTGGTAGGCGAGGCGCTTGGTCTTCCTCACGAAATGGTATACCGTCAGCCGTTCCCCGGCCCCGGTCTTGGCGTAAGATGTCTCGGCGCAATAACGAGAGACCGTCTTGCCGCGCTTCGCGAGGCAGATGCGATTCTCCGCGAGGAATTTAAGATAAACGGCCTTTCCGAAAAGGTATGGCAGTATTTTGTTGTAATACCCGATATAAAGAGCGTCGGCGTTAAGGACGACAGCCGCTACGAGGGCTGGCCCGCGATTATCCGCGCGGTAAATACCACGGACGCGATGAGCGCAAGCATCGAGGAGATTCCTTATTCCGTTCTTCATAAGATAACCGCGCGCATCACCGCCGAGGTTGACGGAATAAACAGAGTTCTTTATGATTTGACTCCAAAACCTGTTGGAACGATAGAATGGGAATAAGGCATTTGCCATGGGCAAATGCAATTAAATCCACCTGCGGTGGAATAAATCTGCTACGCAGATGAAGTCCTTGCAAGTGCAAGGATGAAGTCGCACAGGCGTGCGGTGGATTTAATTCAATCCAAAACGCAGTTTTGGACTTCATCCGCCGAAGGCGGACTTCATCACAACGTGATTTCATCTCGCCATGCAAAAGCTTGGCGAGATTTCACTATAAGGAGATAAAAATGAGAGAAAACAAGCTTGCAGATTTGTCAATGGATTTTTCAGTAAAAGCATTAGAACTTGCGGACAAAATAGAAGGACACTATTCGCTGAAAAATCAGTTTGAGCGTTCTTCAACGAGCATTGGCGCAAACATTAGAGAGGCAAATTATGCTCAGAGCAAAGCTGATTTTCTCTCCAAGCTGCAAATTGCTTTAAAAGAATGCTATGAAACAGAATATTGGTTAGAGCTGTTTGTGAAAGCGCAAATAGTTGATGAAATCAAAGCAAGGAAACTCTTGCACGACTGCGGTGAACTCCGTCGCATGCTTGTTTCTTCCGTTGCTACAATGAAAAGCAAAATTTAAATTTCGAATGCGAAATTTATTTTTCCGCGCGTATTAAATTTATAATCAAACAAAACCTCTTGCGGCAGGGATTCCTGCTCGGCAAGAGGTTTTTTTCATTTGATTAAAGAGAAAAAATATAGAGTCGGCAAATGTTAATGCGAGAGGGTGCTTTTTCGGTTTATTTGCTGTATTCAGTATATAGCTTGGTAACTTTAAGCTCGTACTGCTCTATGTCGGAAAGATAATTTACGTGCAAGGTGATCGTTTCAACGAGAGCTCCGCTTTCTTTGTCTGTAATCACTATCTCTACATCCGTTGGCTCGGTAAACCAGCCGAAAACCGAATAAGCGACAAGAGGGTTGTTTTTAGATGCAACGAATGCAATACGGATATGCTCGTCCTTGCCCTCTACCAAAACTCCGCCGTAATAAATGGACACGTCAAAGCGGGCGTACATTGTTTCATTATCCTTTAAGCTTGACGGCCGTACTTCAAAATTGAACAGCGGTATATCATGACCGAAAATATTTGTTTGCGGTGTTCCGGAGCTTAAAAGCCCCGAATTTGAAAAATTATCGGACATGTCAAGGTCCTTGTATTCTTCATTCGCCGCATGTGCCGTTATAACGAAATATGATTTTATATTATCTGTCGGAACACCGAGTGAGCCGAGAATTGTAAAAAGAATTCCGCCGGCGGCGATAAGCGCTAAACAAGCCGCCACTGATACCCATTTTATCAGCGAAGTCCTCTTTTTTGTGTAGCCTGCGGCTTCTTCAACGTATTTTTCGTTAATACCGTTAATTAGCCACTGAAACTTATTTTCATTCATAGCAAATTCCTTTCTGTTAAATAAGAGCGAAGCTTCTCTCTGATTCGCACGAGTCGCACGGATACGTTCTTTTCGCTTAATCCGACTCTTTTTGAAATGTCGGAATAGCTATCCGAAAACCAATAGCGGCGCATAAAAATAACTCGGTTTTCCTTTGATAATGAATCGAGGAATGATTCGAGAGCGCGCGTGATTTCGGAGAGTTCGATTTCATTGTCGGCAGTCGTGTCCGATGCAAGCGAGTTTTCCAGCTCTTCAAGCGCTACGTCGTAGATGCTGTTTCGTTTTTGCGCGCTGTTTTTAGCATAGCGTTTGAGGGAGATGTTTTTCGCAATTTTACAAACGAACGAAAGCAAGTGAGCGGGCTTTGCGGGCGGAATCGAATTCCACACACCAAGGTATGCCTCGTTTACACATTCTTCTGCATCTTCCTTGTTGCCGAGGATATTGTAAGAAATAGAATAAAGAATGCGGCCGTATTTTGAGTCAAGTTCTTTGATAGCAAGTTCGGAGCGCTCAAAAAACAGCTCGGTTATCCTTTCATCATTCACAAAATCACCTCCCGATATCTATAAACTACGGTTTCTGTTCAAAAAACTACGGAAATGTACAGTTTTTTTCATTATAACACAAATTTTCGCTTTTTTCAAAAAACTATTGACAAGAACAATACTTCGTGATATGATGTATTATGTAAGAGGAGGTATTCTATGGATATTCAATTAAAGCGAGGGTTGCTTGACGTATGCGTTCTTGCGGCTATAAAAAACGAGGATTCGTACGGCTATAAGATAATAAAGGATATGAAGCCGTATATCGATATGTCGGAATCGACACTTTATACAATACTTAAACGATTGGAACTTTCGGGCATGCTGACGGTTAAAAGCTCCGAGCACGACGGCAGACTCCGAAAATATTATCATATAACCAAAACGGGTCTTGCGCGTATAGAAGAATTCAAAAGGGAATGGCGCGAGATCATGGCGATTTATCAATTTGTTGCGAAGGATTAGCGCGAGGAAAGGAAAAGAGTATGAACAAACAAGAATTTATAAAGAAGTTAAAGAAAAAGCTTTCCGGCTTGCCGAAGGCGGAAATTAAAGAGCGGCTCGCGTTTTACTGCGAGATGATTGACGACCGTATAGAAGAAGGTCTTACGGAAAAGGATGCAGTTGCGGCTGTTGGCGATATAGACGGTATCGCTTTGCAGATAAAAAACGACAGGAATCTCGATGGGGATAGCGAAAGGGTAGATTCACGAAAAATCAGCACGGGTGAGTGGTTGCTCATAATAATCGCATCTCCGATATGGCTGCCGCTTTTTCTCGCGGCTCTTGCCGTTATGGTGACGGTATATGCGGTTTTGTGGTCGGTGATAGTCGCCGTATGGGCGGTAGAGCTTCCGTTTTTCGCCTTTTCATATATATCTAAATACCTATTTATCTTCTGCAAAAAATCAACAAAATATATAGCTTTATTTACAAAAAATACATTTTTCGGCTTTTTTCGAAGCGTTAAAGGAGGGAAGAAAAACTTATGAGAGGAGCGGTGAAGGCAGTCGTGATAGTATTTGCAATAATCGTTATTATTTTAGCCGCACAGTTTATTTACAGCGCATATCTTGGCGCATCGACCTTCGTTACGAATACCTACGAGGAGCTTGGTGATTTTGTTGGCATTTCGATTACCGCTTCCACCGCCGACATTAAAATTTTGCCGAGCGCTACGGGTGAAAGACGGGTTGTTTGCAACGAATACGAAAAAACGGGGCATAAGGTTTCTGTCATTGACGGTATGCTTCGTATCGAGCATTTTGAGGAAAGAAAATGGTATCAATTTTTGACCATAGGC
>JAZORS010000047.1:0-4926 GCA_045656725.1 Eubacteriales bacterium
GCTGTGAATCGCTATACTCCGCGTGTTTCCACACAATTTCGCGGTGCTATGCATGCGTTCTAGTCCTAAAATCGCCCTTTACGCGTCGATGCGCGTCGATTGCGACGGTATTTTAGATACCTGTCCAAAACACCGTCGCGACCGTCGCAGACCGTCACACCGCCCTATTTTTCTTCTAAAACTAGTTGTATTTTTCTTCCCGTATGCCCTCTCGTATGTTTATATAAAATGCCATACTCCTTCTGTAACCGCCCAGCGTTGATATTTAATTTCATCGTCAAAACGTTCGGTTTTATTTCTCCCCCAAGCAAAACGGAAAGCTCCGTCGGCGTTCCTTGCCAAATAGGATTCTCCTCTGAAAGCAATCGTGAAATCTCATCCAGTAAAGGATCGCTCGGTTCAATCCATAGTTCGTTCTCTGCTTTTTCAAGTTCCCATAAAAGTGTCTCTGGGCTTCGCTTCAAATACAGTTTTTGATCAGGCTGATCTCTGCCGACCAAATCAATCACAGCGCCGTCGCCAGTACGTTTTTCCTTGCTAATAATAAATGCTCCGTCCGCTGCGCCCATCAAACCATTTGTCCCTGAAATCATATCGAAAATATCGTCGGACTGCTGTTTTCTTGTATGATGAACGATGAGTAACGCAATACCTGTGCCGTCTACAATCTTTTTTAATTTGGAAATGATTTCGTAATCACTTGCATAGCTGTAATCCTTTCCGCCAAGCTCACGCACCCGTTGTAAAACGTCAATGATAATAAGTTTTGTGTCTGAATACTTTTCGTAGAACTCTTTAATTTGTTCTTCAAAGCCGTTATCAATCCCTTTCGCTTCCGTCGCTAAATGCAGGTCGGGCGTGCTTTCCACACCGAACATTCTATACAACCTTCGTTGCAATCTTGCATAGTCGTCTTCTAAAGCAAGATAGAGCACCGTGCCCTTTCTCACCGAGTATCCCCAAAGCGGAAGCCCAGTGCTAACGTGATAGGCAAGTTGCGCCATCAGAAAACTTTTTCCTACCTTGGCTGGCCCTGCAAAAAGATACGTCCCTGGATAAAGCACCCCTTCGATAATCGGGAGAGTTGCATCGAATACTTTTCCATAAAGTTCTTCCATGGTGACCGTTTTTAATTTTCTCGAATTTTTCGACAACGGAAAATTTCTTTCGTCCGCTTCATAAATTTGATGAAAATCATTGATTTTTTCTTTTGTATGTGCTATACTATCTATACAAATATTTTGAGGTGACTGCCCTGTGTCTGCGCCAACAGATGCTACATGGGCAGTCATTTCCTTTTCTCGCATGCACACTCTCCTTTCATCCCGTCCATCGTGACGGCGACCAAATTGATTGTTTCGAGCAAATCAGGGCTTAAATCGCCCGAATTTGCGATTCTTTTAAGTTCGTCGAGTATTTCCCCGAACTGGTCTTTTAACGCCTTATAAACGCGAGGATTGCCCTGCACAATGATATCGCGTTCCAAGCAACGGTTGCAAACGTAATCCTGCTTTGTCAACCCCGAAAGTTTAACTGCAATATCCAGCAATTTACTTTCTTCGGGCGAAAGCCGAACAGCAACAGTATGACAACGCCATCTTTGGCGCTTATCTCTATTTTTTTCTGACATCTTTAATTCCTCTCTAAGTTTAATTTTTTTGCAATTTCTTTTTGTGTACTCGGGAACAAGTGCGCATACCGATAGGTGATATCAATACTCTCGTGTCCTACCCTATCTGCAATCGCTACCGCAGAAAAGCCCATATTAATGAGCAGAGAAACATGGGAATGACGAAGGTCGTGAATCCTTATTCGTTTCACCCCAGACGCGTCACAGCCCCTTGTCATTTCTCGGTGCAGATAACTTTTGGTAATCGGAAACAATCGAGTATCCTCCTCTGCCCAATATAGTGCCTTGATATAATCTTGCATTTCCTCTACAAGAAAATCGGGCATTTTTATATTGCGATTACTTCTTTCTGTTTTTGGATCGGTAATCATATCCTTCCCTTCCAAACGTTGATAGGATTTTGTAATGCGCACAATCCCTTCTGCAAAATCAAAGTCCTTGGGCGTAAGCGCAAGCAATTCCCCCATTCGCAAACCGCACCAGTACAGCATTTCAAATGCGTAATAAGAAATGGGCTTGTCCATAATTTCTTCAACAAACGCCATATATTCTTCCTTTGTCCAAAACAGCATTTCCGCTGTTTTTTCTTTTCCCATATTCCCTGCTTTGGCGGCAGGGTTGCTGGGCAACTCGTAATACCGTACTGCGTGATTAAAAATCGCACTGAGCTGATTATGAATGGTTTTGAGATAAGTCGGCTTAAACGCTTCTCCGTTATCGTCCCTATACCCCATAATTTCCTTTTGCCACGCAATTACGTCCGACGCTTTGATTTCATTGATTTTTTTATCCTTGAAATAAGGCAAAATCTTTTGGTCGATGACGCTGATTTTCATAATCCAAGTACTTCGTTTTAAGCGTTCCTTCAAATCTTCTTTGTAGATTTCAACAAAGCTTCCAAAAGGCATATCCATGCTTCCGTTTTCTTTTAAGAGAAACCTACGCTCCCATTCCAAAGCCTCGCGCCTGGTTTCAAAACCGCGCTTGACTTTCCGTACTTTCTTTCCCGTCCAGTCTTGATAGCGAAAAGAAACGTACCATTTGTTGTTCTTGTCCTTATAAGCCGGCATATAAATTCCTCCTTTTCGTTATTCTGCTTTGCCGTAAAGCTTCTCTTCGTAATATCTGCGGCTAACTCGTCCTGGAATTGTGATATAACCCTTTTTCGCAAGCTCGCCGTTTAATCTTTTAATTAGATTATACGCAAAAGACTTGGAAACACTAAGCTCAATCGCAATCTCTTCTGCCGTTACCATTAACTTCTTTTCCATGCGCTACACCTCCTTATTTTATATAGTTACTTGATTTTTTGTAAGGAAACAAATAAAACCTTTATATCAACAGTTAAACTGTGGTATACTGTGTTTGATTGAGCGGCTTGTAACTCTCTACCCATGCAAGTAAAAACATTCTAACATCAAAACTTGAAGCCTATTTTCATATTTGAAAAAATATTTTTTAATTCAAAACTGAAGCCTCAAGAAACAACTCAAATAAACCTATGAATAGAAGAAAGGATACACTCCTTTTTCTTTGTTGCGACGAGATTATAACATCTAAATAGACAACCTAACTGGCCATTTGAAAAAACTTTTTATATTTTTGTAAATTAATTCTAGCAGCCTAATAACGCACCTAATGCTACATTTAAAAAATATTTTCGACTTTTTTACTATTTTTAGGTACATAAGATATTCAGACGTTCGAAGCCCTCTCCGTTTGCTATTGCTGAAAAAATGAAGAAAGCATACTTGCCGTTACCATTAACTTCTTTTCCATGCGCTACACCTCCTTTATAGATTTTCTTTTTCAAAATAACCACCTCCATTTTTTCGACATTTTTAGACAATTTAGAATTATTCTAAAAGAATTATCTAAAATTATTATACACACGATTGACAAAAACGCAATAGAATTGTATAATGTTTCTTGGAGTGATTTAAATTTTACAAAATTGCACAATTTTACATTCTCTAATTTTTTCGGAGCAAAAAATGCCTAAACTCGACCCTTCTAACTACACTTTAAGCGAAGAAGAAAAAGTCTTTAATCTTTGCCAAAATACAAAAGATTTAATTTTAGACCGTTGCCAGTGCAATGTATCCATTGACCAAAAAGAAAAGACCGTAAAAATTTCGGTTGATCCTTCTCTCGCCCAATTATATGAAGAAGGTTTAACCACCCTTGAACGTCTCTATCCTCAAGAAATGAATTATGATGAGGACGAAGAAGATGACGAAGATTTTTCTTCGGACAAATTACAAAAATTACAAACACGCTTCGATATTAGTTATCGTGACGAAATTGAAAAATGGGAAAAAGAACCCAAGCACTATCATCACGAATTTTACGGAAACGCTTTAAGCGGCAGTGCAATCCGCTTTGCGTTAGGCGAAGGGTTGCTTGATTTTTGCTATCACGATTTCAAAAAACACATCCCCAATTTTAGTTTATTATTTGCCTTTCTGTCTGAGGACGCCATCAAATTATTCGCAACAGACGAAGACAATGACGAATTGCCTACTAAAACTGAAAAAATCAAAAATTTAGACGAGTACACGGATTATATGGATTTACGATGGAAACATATAAATGAGCTCGGAAACAGCTTTTTCTACCTTTCCTTATACACCGCTATTTTTACGCCGTTATTTTTAACCGTCAACGAAAAATCGATAGCAAGATACCTGCGCTATCTTCTTTTCCTGCAAAAAGATTTTCAAGAAAAATTAGAATTTTGTTTCGACCCCGAATTTTACCCGTCTGTGCTTGGGCATTTAACTTCGGTAGAACGCTATAAGCTGTATGTTGCAACACACCCTCACGCAACAACTTCCTATGAACGGCGAGAAGATTTTTCTATTATATCCTGCGATGATTCCGATTACATCCTAAATCGATTAAATACAGATTTTAATACTTCATCGTGCGAGTACAATGAATTTATAAAAAAATATTTCAAAAACGATCCGCCCGACGTGATGTTCAAAATCCCCTATAAATTTTCCGTATCCTATGAGTGTTCCAGTATTTTGGAAATGTTGGAACTTGAATTTTCAAAGATGTTGGAATTAGACGTTAAAATGCGCAAATGCAAACGTTGCAACAGATACTTCATTATGAAAGGCAATTACGACACCAACTATTGCACGCGAATTTTAGACGGACAAACTCGCACCTGCCAAGAGCTTGCAGCGCAGGAAAATTACAAAGCGAAAGCAAATGAAAATCCTGCCCTGCGGATATACAGTAAATACTACAAGCGTTACGCAGCGCGCGTGCGTTCCAAACAACTC
>JAZORS010000048.1:0-2563 GCA_045656725.1 Eubacteriales bacterium
GCCATCTCTCCACGGACTCGTATATTATAGCAAAATAATTTTGAAAAGTCAAGGGAAAATTCAAAAAAATAAAAAAACACTTGTTATTTTTGAAAACAGTATGAAAAAATGTAATTGATTCATTCCAAATTGTACAATTCAAAACTGAAAAAAAGAGGATATTAGTAAATGAAATATATTGACTTGTTTTCTACATTATGTTATCATATTTAATATTCATTTTGTTTTTTTGGAGTTAATGATGGAAATCAAATTTGTAAAGAATGAAAATCCGAAGCTCATGCCTAAGGAGAGCGAGCTTGGTTTCGGAAAATATTTTACCGATCATATGTTTGTTATGGATTATGATATTGACTGCGGTTGGCACGATGCCCGAATTATACCTTTCGGTAATATTTCTTTGCATCCCGCTTCTACCGTTTTGCATTACGGCGCGGAAATTTTCGAGGGTCTGAAAGCATATAGAACTTCAAAGGGCGACGTTCAGCTATTCAGACCTATGGAGAATATTAAGCGACTAAATACCTCGGCAGAACGTATGTGCCTACCCACAATTGACGAGAATTTGCTTCTTGAAATGCTTGAAAAGTTCGTCAAGTGTGAAAAAGATTGGGTGCCCCATTCTTTCGGCACCTCCCTATACCTAAGACCCTATATGTTCGGAAATGACGAGAACCTAGGTGTTCATACAGTCAAAAGGGCAACGTTTATGATTATTGCCTCTCCCGTTGGCAGCTATTATAAAGAGGGAATAAACCCTGTTAAGATTATGATAGAGAGCGAGGACGTTCGTACTGTCAGAGGAGGCACAGGATATGTAAAATGCGGCGGTAATTACGCGGCATCTACAAGAGCAGGCGAACGCGCAAACCAAAAAGGATATTCACAGGTTCTTTGGCTTGACGGCGTTGAAAGAAAATACATCGAGGAAGTTGGAGCGATGAACGTCATGTTCAAAATTGACGGCGAAATTGTAACGCCTAAGCTTACCGGCTCTATTCTTCCCGGAATAACGAGAAAGTCGTGTATTGAGGTTCTTAAAGGCCTCGGCTACAAAGTCAGCGAAAGACTTATTTCCGTTGATGAACTTTTTGATGCAATAAAGGCAGGCAAGCTTGAAGAAGCTTGGGGCTGCGGAACGGCGGCGGTCGTTTCACCGATAGGACGGCTTATGTATCAAGACACAGAATACATTATCAATGGTGAAAAAATAGGTGATGTAACTCAAAAGCTTTACGATGTTCTTACGGGAATTCAGTGGGGTCTTGTTGAGGATACGTATTCCTGGATACACAAAATCTCGTAATATTTTCAAAAACATTACAGCTTGCTTGTGCAAAAATTACCACAGGCAAGCTTTTTTGTTTAAATATTTATGAAAAATATATAAAATATTTTTATTTGTTAAAATTTTATTGACAAACAAAATAAAAGGTACTAAAATATTATTTATATAAATATATAATGTTGCGTTTATCGTTGTTTTTCTGTTGATAATCAAAGACTTCGACAATCGAAAAAACAGAATTTATATCGAAAGGACTAGCATGAAAGGTTATTCAAAATACAAAAAACAGTATTATCCGCCCAAGAAGATATATAACGATTGGGTGGACAAAGAATATATAGACAAGCCACCCCATTGGTGCAGTGTCGATTTGCGTGACGGTAACCAAGCTCTTATTATTCCTATGAGCTTAGACGAAAAGCTTGAATTTTTTAAGCTTCTTTGTAAGGTCGGATTCAAGGAAATTGAGGTTGGCTTTCCTGCTGCATCGGAAACCGAATACGAGTTTTGCAGAACGATAATCGAAAATAATCTTATCCCCGACGATGTAACGATTCAGGTTCTGACACAGTCAAGAGAACATATTATCGCAAAAACATTTGAGGCGATAAAAGGGGCAAAGCATGCGGTTGTTCATCTTTACAATTCAACCTCCGTTTCTCAACGCGAGCAGGTTTTCAAAAAAAGCAAAGATGAGATAATAGAAATTGCAACCTTTGGAGCAAAGCTTTGTAAAGAATATAAGGAAAAAGCAGAGGGAAACATCACCTTTGAATATTCTCCCGAAAGCTTTACCGGCACAGAGCCGGAATTTGCGCTTGAAATTTGTAATGAGGTCTTGAAAATCTGGGAGCCCAAGCCCGATGATAAGGTAATCATCAATCTTCCCGTAACGGTTTCGCATTCAATGCCTCACGTATACGCAAATCAAGTCGCGTATATGCACAAAAATCTTTATTCACGTGAAAACGTAATAATATCTTTGCATCCTCATAATGACAGAGGCTGTGCGATAGCTGACAGTGAAATGGGACTTCTTGCCGGAGGCGACAGAATTGAGGGTACTCTTTTTGGAAACGGTGAGAGAACCGGCAACGTTGATATCGTAACGCTGGCTCTTAATATGTATTCGCAGGGAATCGATCCCGGACTTGATTTTTCGAATCTTCCCGAAATTACGGAAGTTTATGAAAAAGTAACCAGAATGAGAGTTTATGAAAGACAGCCGTACAGCGGTCAGCTGGTATTTGCGGCGTTCAGCGGCTCTCATCAGGA
>JAZORS010000049.1:0-8336 GCA_045656725.1 Eubacteriales bacterium
TATTTCTGCGGCATCGGCTATCGTTAAGAGAATAGAGAACGAGGGCGAAGCGTATATCTCGAAGTATATCGATTTCCTTAAGTGCGGTGATTCGAAGTCGCCTCTTGAGAGCCTTCTCGTTGCGGGCATCGATATGACCGATCCCGAGGTCGTTAACGGCGCTATTGAGGATTTTGCTTCCGCAATCAAAGAATTCAGAGAAATCTATATCAAAAACAAATAATCTGGCGAAAACACTAAAAAACGGCAACTCTTGACCAAGCGCATCAAGAGTTGCCGTTCTTCATTTTAATAAATTTTTCATATTCCGCGGGAACAGATTTCAGATGTTGGCGCTCGCCTGTTATCGGGTGGGTAAAGGAAAGTGAAAAGCAGTGAAGAAAATAAGCTTTATCCGATGGGTTTCCGTATAAAAAATCGCTCGTCAGAGGGTGGCCGATATAAGCGGAGTGAACTCTTATCTGATGCGTTCTTCCGGTCAGAAGGGTAAATTCAAGCAAGGAACGCCCATCTTCGCTGTGCAATACCTTATATTTCGTTTGAGCCGCCTTTCCGTCTTTGTCAACTATGCGTTTGAGCTCTCCTTCCTTTTCTCTTTTAATAGGAGCGTTTATTAAAGCTTCCGTCGGAAACGGCACACCGTCGACCAGTGCGATATACCGCTTATCAAAGTCGTTTTTCTTCATAGCGGAGCAAAGCTTTGATGCCGAGAGGGCGTCCTTCGCAACGAGAACGAGGCCGGAGGTATCTCTGTCAAGTCGGTTTACCGCGCGAAAAACAAAATTACCGCCGTATCGCGCCATGAGCCCTGCGGCAAGTGTGGGAAGATGATTGCCTTTCGAGGGGTGAGTCGGCATATTTTTCGGCTTGTTTACACAAACGATATAGTCGTCCTCATAAACAATGTCAAGCGGCATATCAATAGGCTCGATATTCTCACTTATCTCATCGGGAAATCGGATAAGTATTTTATCACCGCACCTGACCGTGGCGCGTGTTGTAACGTTCTCTCCGTTGAGGAAAATTCCGCCGAACTTTATCTTGGTAATTATAGATGCAGAATAACCGAGGCGGCGTTTCATATAATCGGAGATTCTTTGGGGGGAGTCAAGGGACTCTACCGTATAGTTAAATTCTTTCATTACTCTGAAAAACCTTTGTTAAATCAGCTTTTCGTAGGCGATTCTTTTCTCGCCGCTGTCAAGAAATATTGTGCCGCAGGCAGAAAAGCCGTTCTTTTCGAGCATTTTTCGCATAGGCATATTTCCGTAGTGCGTATCGATTCGGAGTGAATTTCTGCCAAGCGATTTAGCGTAGCCCTCCGCGTATTTTATAATTTCACCCGATATACCGCTGCCTCTTTTTGAAACGAGTATTGCAACTCGGTGAATGGCAACGTAAGAATGGGAGTCGCCGCTTAACCATTTTCCGTCATATATTTTGTCGTATGTTTTTTCACCGTCTTTGAGCATAACAAAGGTGGCAATCGGCGTGCCGTCGGATATGACGGAATAAGATAATTTATCTTTAATATCCGATTCTATTACCTCGTGTGAGGGATATCCGTTTTGCCATTGATCGATGCCGAGCGTGGCTATTGTCCTTCTCGCTTCTTCAAAAATTGAAAGCAGTGAATCCGTATCTTTTTCAGCTGTGAGCCGTATAATCATAAAGCCCTCTTTGTCTTAAAGTAATGTAAATATTCTATCATAGATTTGTCTTGAATACAATAAAAACGAAAAAATAGTGGACAAAATGTCAAAAATGTGTTATTATTAGTTCATACTTCTTTTTAACAAAACCTCTTTTTCGAGGAATTTTTAAAAAATAATACCGGTTGCATTTAGCTCCGGCGGTCCGAAATAATGAAAGAAAAAAACAAGAAAAATAAAAAATGGATGAAGTTTCGCCATAAAATAGTACGTAACGTTCTCTTTATGATACTTTATCCGTACAGCCGTTTGAAATACGGCTTAAAAATAGAAAAATTCAGAGAAAAGAAAAAACGGCAGTATCTGATGCTCTTTAACCATCAGACCGCGTTTGACCAGTTTTTCGTTGGAATGACTGTTCCGAACACCGTTTATTACGTCGCTTCCGAGGATATTTTTTCTAACGGCTGGACGTCGGCTCTGATAAAATATCTCGCAGCGCCGATACCGATTAAAAAGCAGTCAACCGATGTGCGAGCTGTAATTAACTGCATAAAGGTTGCAAAGGAAGGCGGAACGATAGCTCTCGCGCCAGAGGGTAACAGAACCTTTTCGGGCAGAACGGTATACATAAATCCCGCAATCGCGCCCCTTGCTAAAAAAATCGGGCTTCCTATACTGTTTTGTAAGATTGAGGGCGGTTACGGAGTGCACCCAAGGTGGAGCGATAAAACGAGGCGCGGAAAAATGAGCGCCCGCATATCCCGCGTTCTTGAACCCGAGGAATACCTTAATCTCTCGGACTGTGAGCTTATGGATTTAATAAATACGGAGCTCTACGTAGACGAGGCAAACAGCGATGCAAGCTTTTACAGTAAGAGAAGCGCGGAATATCTTGAAAGGGCAATGTACGTTTGCCCCGAGTGCGGTCTTTCCCGCTTTGAGAGCCATAAGGATAGGGTAAAGTGCCTTAATTGCTCGCTTGAAATGAAATATACACCGGAAAAAGAGCTTGTAGGTGTAAACCGCGAGATTCCGTTTAAATACGTTGCCGATTGGTATGATTATCAGTGCGATTTTGTAAATTCTCTTGATTTATCGCCTTATTTCGACGAAGCAATGTATCTGGAAACGGCAAACGTTTATTCCGTTGAGCTGTATAAAAAGAAGAGCTTGCTTGCCGAGGACGCGGAAATTAAGCTTTTCGGAAACCGAATTACGGTTACAAGCTCCGATTTCAAGCTCGATATGCCCTTTGAAGAAATTTCGGGCATTTCCGTTTTGGGAAAAAACAAGCTGAACGTGTATTTCGGTAAGAATATCTATCAGATTAAAGGCGACAAGCGTTTTTGCGCCTTGAAATTTGTCAATATATATTACCGTTCAAAATCCGTAAGCAAGGGTGAAAAAGGCGGAAAATTTTTGGGATTATAACGATTGAAGCGGAATAATCCTATATAGCAAAATAAAGCAAAATAGGCGAAAAAGCCGAGTCGAATAGTTTATATCCTCACGGACAGTCTCCGGTATAACTGATGAAAAATAAAAATACGAGAAAACCTTATTGCGTTTCTCGTATTTTTATTTTGTCTATCTACGTTTTTTACGTTTATTAAGAAACTCATTGATCTTGAGTTTTACAACAATCTTGCTCCGTACTCTTTCGTAAAAACAATCTACCTCGGGAAATGGAAGAAACGATCCGCCTACGTTCTCACGAAAAATTCTGTTCATTCTAATTTTGTGCCGTTTGTTTGGCGGAGGTAATTCTATATCATTGATTTTTTCTTCGCTTATCAGATCATATTCGGGAAAACAAAGCAGAAAAAAGTCACACTCGTCGCAGCAACACTCAAAGCCTTGCTCTCCGTTGCCAAGGCAAACGCTAGGTTGTCCGGGCGTGAGTTCTACACCGGTAGTATCAATAAGCTTTTTGGGAATATGCTTGCTCATATATCCTCCTGTCAGCATACAAAAAGTGCGCCAACCGAAGTCAGCGCACCGAAAAACGCGAACTCCAAGATGTCGCCAAACGAACTTATACGCCGATAGATATTACACCATCAAACGGGAGTCGCATTTTTACCAAATGGATTCGTTTAATGGTATACACAAAAAGGGTATAATTATCCCTTAAAGAAAAATATACCTATCAGCGCGATTATTAAGTTCGTTTGGCGCAATTATTATATCACAGATTTCTGGATTTGTAAACACATTTAGAAAAAATTTGCAAAGTACTTTGCGTAAAAAAGAAAGTCATTTCCCCCGACAAGCGCTGACTTAATTAACGACACAAAAGCAATCCATTACAATATTTGCCTATAAAAATTAAATGTAATGCGGACGAAAAAAGCTCTGTAAAATAAAGAAGAATTTTTATTTTTAGAAAACGTATTGACTTTTAAGTCTTTTAGGCATATCATTAACGTAACGGCATGAAAATTAAGGAGTGTGGGTATGACTGCTGTTAAGAAAAAAATCGACTTTACCGACGGACGGATGCTGCCGAAAATTATCAGATTCGCTCTGCCGATAATTCTGACAAATCTTTTGCAGATGCTTTATAATGCGGCGGACCTTATGGTAATAAGCCTTTCCGACGAGCCAAACGGCGTTGGAGCTGTCGGAATGTCATCGTCTACGGTAAATTTGATAGTCAATATTTTTATCGGCTTCTCCGTGGGTTCAAACGTCGTTATCGCAAGATACATAGGCTCGAAAAATAAGGATGCCGCGCAGAGAGCAACTCATACCGCTTTGCTCCTTGCCGTGTTCTTTGGGCTTTTTGCAGGAGCTTTGGGTATTTTGACCGCGCGTCCGCTTCTTAAACTGCTCGGAACGCCGGATGCCGTAATGGAGCTTGCGGTAACATATATCACTATATATTGCCTCGGTGTCCCCTTTGTTGCAATAACGAATTTTTTGGTTTCAATTTTCAGAGCAAAGGGCGATTCCAAAACACCGCTTACCGTATTAACTGTTTCGGGCTTGATAAATGTTGCTTTAAATTTGTTATTCGTTCTTGCGTTTCGGCTTTCTGCCGAGGGCGTTGCCTTGGCAACCGCGATAGCAAACCTCGTTTCCGCCGTTATTCTTTTGATTAAGCTTACGAAAAGCGACGAATATACGGCATTTAAATTCAAGAATTTAAAGCTCGATAAGCGCTCGGTGCGTGAAATACTCTATATCGGCTTTCCCTCCGCAATACAGGGCTCGTTCATTTCTATAACGAATATGGTTATCGCCTCGTCGATTGCAACTCTTGATAAAATGCTAACCCCCGATCCCTCGCTCACCCCTGTTTTGAACGGTAATTCGGCGCAGGGTAATCTTGATTCCTTCGTATTCGTCGGTATGGATGCGGTCACCGTTTCAATCATTAGCGTTGTCGGGCAAAATATGGGAGCAAATAAACCGGAAAGAATCAAAAAAGCTCTGCATATCGGTATCCTGTTAACGACAGGTATAGGTATTGCCATGGCTCTCGTTATTTTCCTTTTCAGAACACCGCTCCTCTCGCTTTACGGCATTGTTGACGGCGCTCCCGGCTCTGCTGATGCGCTTGCATTCAGTATTGCGCAAACGAGAATTTATTACGTTACCTTGCCTTACTTTATAGGCGGAATTATGAACGCTTGCACCGGCACATTGCGCGGAATGGGCAAGGCGCTGTCTTCGTTTATAATTATGCTTTTCGGTCTTTGCATTTTAAGAATTCTTTGGACCGCACTGATTTTCCCGCTTGATATGACAATAGAAAATCTCTTGGTAGGATATCCGTTAACCTGGATTCCGTCAGCCATAGTTGCTTATATCATAGCGAGAATTTTCATCAGGCGCAAATTGAAGGAAACCCTGTAAATTAACATTAAATTTTAAAATTGCCGCTGGTTTTATAGTGGCTCTAAATAAAAATTAAACCTTGCAAACCCTCGAGTTTTGACATTTTTTTCGATTTTCCCGACATTTTGCTTAAATATATTGATGTTTTTTGAAACTATGAGAAAATTTGCCGTTTTGATGTCTTCAATGGTATTTTGATGTTATTCAAAAAATCGCATATCAGTATTAAAAAGAGTCGATTTAGAATCGGCTCTTTTATTTTTCTGAAAAGTCCGGATTTTAGGAAATTTTTGTGGTATTGCGATATTTTGCCGGAGGTATAACACGTGGAAAACAAATCAAACGAACTGCAAATATTTTTGCAAAAATTAGGAAAGGAAATAAAAATGCGTAGAAGAGAATTAAACATAAGTCAGGCGGAGCTTGCGGAAAAGGCGGATGTTTCAGTTACATATCTAAGTAAAATCGAGTGCGGTTATAAAAATATCAGTGCATTTTTATTATCAAAAATTATGGAAGCGTTAAATACCGAGCATATAAAGCCAAGTGATTATATAAGAGCAAATGACAATTTGTATAAAACGGTAAATGATATAATAACTAAACTTAATAGCGTACAAGCTGAAAATATGCTCAAAATATTACAGCTGCTGGGCAATCTGATAATAAAAAGTTAAATTTGAAGTGAAGAACGGGATGCATTTTTTGTAGAAGCATCCCGCTTTTTTATTTGATTTGACATATCGTTCAACAAACATGTCACATCGTTTATTTCAATTTCTTACCGTATATTATAAAATATGGTCCTGTGGTATAAAAACTTTGTCTATATCTGCGGTTTTGGTTTATTTGCAATTATTTGGTAAAATAATAATAAAAGAACCGGGAGATTAAGGAGAGTGTTTTATGAAAAGGATTTTGGACCAAAGGAAAATGCAGAAATTTGAGATTTATCTGAGAGAAGAAGAAAGGAGTGCTGCAACGGTTGAAAAATATATGCGAGACATCAAGTTTTTTGCATCGTTTGTAGGGAATAGTGAAATTACCAAGCAAATGCTGTTAGATTACAAATGCAAGCTTGGTGAAATTTACGCGGTGTCAAGCGCCAACTCTATGATAGCGGCAGCAAACTGCTTCCTGCGCTTCTGCGGGTGGCATAATCTGTGCATCAAGCAATTTAAAATGCAAAGAATTGTTTACTGCTCTGAGGAAAAAGAATTAACCCGTGCTGAATATTTCCGCTTGCTCGATGCGGCGAATGCAAAGCATAACGAAAGGCTCAATTTGATTATCCAGACAATATGCGGTACGGGTATTCGCGTGAGTGAGCTGCAATATATAACCGTAGAAGCATTGAAGAGCGGGGAGGCCGTGGTAAACTCTAAAGGCAAAAACCGAAGAGTTTTCATTGTGCCCGAACTGAAGAAAAAGCTGCTTCGTTACGCAAAGGAGCAGCGGATTAGTACCGGAACGGTATTTATTACACGCAGTGGCAAGCCTGTGAGCAGGAATAACATCTGGAAGGAAATGAAAGCGCTGTGCGAAACGGCAAATGTCTGTCCAAGCAAAGTATTTCCTCACAATCTTCGCCATCTGTTTGCACGCACCTTTTACGGCATTGAAAAGGATATAGCAAAACTTGCTGATATCCTCGGACATGCGAGCATAGATACAACACGAATTTATATCGTTACGACCGGTGCGGAGCACAAGCGTAAGATGGAAAATATGAGACTTATAATATAAACAAAAAATCCCGATGCGAACACACCGAGACCGAACACAACATAACGAGAGTTATGTGATATAAAAGAACGGGATTTGTTCCAAAAACAGCGATATTCATAAATAAAAGAGCATAGCAAAAAGCCCTTCGTCGTATTTTTTTGGAAAAATTATACGAAAGGCGTTTTTGCCATGCCCTTTTTTATGTCTATTGTTACGATATTCAAAAGAAAGGCTTGATTTTTAACAAATTTTGTGGTACAATCTCTATGTATCTGAATTAAATGTATATTTTATATCACATAACTCTCGTTATGTAGATTTTAGAATGAAGTGAGTAAAACTGTCAAGGACCATAAGAGATCCTACTCGGTAGGAATTTTTTTTAGAGTGATTTGTAGTGTTTACTAACATCATTTCAGAACAGCTTATTATTTGGTTAAGAGATGAGTGGAGTGAGGACCGAAATGAAACGTGAAGCGGAAATTAAAAAACTGCTCATCAGCAACGCCATACATCTTATTGCCGAGGGCGGATTCGAGAAAGCGACAACAAAGGAATTGACTCATCACGGCGGTGACCTGCCGGGTTTCGCAATGAACGAGGTTTACATATACCGTATATTTGGCAGCAAAGAAAATCTATATGAATCGGCTTTCGTGTGTCTTGACAATGAATTGTGCGACGCATTTCGAAACGGAGTTGCTTCTGTCGGCGGCTTTAATGAGAACGTGAAGGAGCGAATGTATGAGTTTTTTCAAATGGCGTGGCGGTTTATATTAGGCAACGAGGAACGTTGCCGTTGCTACGTCAGATATTACTATTCCGTTTATTTCAAAGGCTCATCACACGAGGCGCACAAAAAGCGCTTCGAAAAAATGATTTCCGAAATGGCTCCGCTGTTCAAAGAAGAAGCGGACGTTGTTTCAATACTGCACAGCGTTTTTATCACCTTATTTGACTTTGGCATTCGTGTGTATAATGGGGAACTCGAGAATAATGAAAACAACGTACTGCACATCTTTAACGTGCTGTATTGTATGATGATGACCTATCTGAAAGCTCCCGAAAAAATCAGCGACAATACGCAAATTATATAAAACTGTATAGCAT
>JAZORS010000050.1:0-2346 GCA_045656725.1 Eubacteriales bacterium
CGAGCTTAAATTCGGCGCGAATTACAAGTTCGAGCATATGATATCCATTCTTTACTATGAGGATTTCGGCGCGAAGGGCGACGGAAAAACCAACGATTACGCCGCAATTAAGGCGACTCACGACGAGGCGAACAAGGGCGGCCAGACGGTTCACGGAAAAGCCGGTGCTAAATATTACATAAGCTCGACAGCAAACGCTTCCGGCCTGTCTTACAGTATTCTTATCAAAACCAACACAAACTGGAACGGCGCTAAAATCATATTTGACGATAGCGAAATCGTTTACTCCACGGCAAACAGAAATGATTGCAATACCCCTGTTATGAATATTGCACCGTCAACCGATATGCAAAGGTTAAACGAAGAACAGATTGCCAAAATAAACGCGCACATACAGGCAAACGGTCCTATCACTTCCGAAACGAAGAACATCGGAATTACCTTTGACTACGACGTGATGCTTATCCTCTACGACCACACTCACAAAGTTTATATAAGATACGGCGGTGACGCTAACGACGGTAACGACCAGTCGGACGTTATCCTTGTCGACAAGGACGGAAACATTGACCCTTCAACTCCTGTTCTTTTTGATTATTCAAACGTTTCAAGCGTGAGAGTTTTCCCCCTCATTGACGAGCCAATCACGATTGAAAACGCGACCTTTGAATGTATCGGAAGCAAAATTAACGTTTACCAGCCGAACGGCAAATCTCCCGAGGCATACTTGAACCGTTCTTTGACGGTTTCAAGACCTTACACGACAGTAAGAAACATTATAAACGTAAATACCGGCGAAATTCAAATGGGTACGCCCGTTTACGCAGGTACAGGAAATATAGCCGAGGGTTACTATTACAGCGGCGGTGACTACGGCACGGGTAATATTATTAACAGCGCGACCGGCAAAACAGTTACCGACGGAAGCGTAGTTCCCTTTATGGGATACGGCCACAACGCGTTTTTGGATATTAACCAAACAACCGATGTTTTGATTGAAAACTGTGTTTTCCAGGCGAAAATGTACTACAACACCGGAACTTACGCTATATCAGTTAACAGATCGAATAACGTACGATTTAAAAACTGCTCTCAGTCTAACTTCTGGTATGAGAAAACAAGCACAACTTCGGGAAATTTCTATGCTACCAAGAGCGAAGCAGCAGGAAAAACAGTCTCCCTCAACGTAAGCGGAAATCCCTGCTGGGGTACGATGGGTTCAAGCTTTGCAAAGAACATCATTTACGATAACACAAGGTTCGTAAGATTTGACGCGCACTGCGGACTTGTAAACGGACAGATAATTAACGGAAGCGAGGTCGGTATGCTCCGTATCACAGGCGGCGGCGAGCTTCTTATAGAGGATTCCACCGTTTATTACGGCAGCAGCAGCGCTCCTATTCTTCTGCGTGAGGACTACGGAGCAACCTTCAAGGGTACTATCACTCTGCGCGATATCGACATCGTTGCACTCGGCAAACTTGTTCCCACGGCACTCATAAGAGCGTTTAACGCAAACCACGTTTACGGAAATGCCTGTTATATTCCCAACCTCGTTATTGACGACGTAAGAATCGTTAACGAAAAGGGCGAGAAGATTTTAACCGAAATTAACGTGGTTGCCGATAATGGCGCTTCAATTCCCGACGGAGCGTACGACGAAAACGGAAACTTAATCGGAACGCATAACCGCGGTGTTAACGACCCGATAGTTCACAAAGCGGACGGAATTTATTACTACGAAGTAAAGGATTCCTCAGGAAACGTAATTAAGACCATAGAGATACCAAACGTAAATCCCTACAATCCTCCGGCATACATAGAGGTCAAGAACAACGATGCTAACGGCTATCAGGTTTTCGTTTACGACTATCCCTTCTGGTCTAACACCGAGCTTCGCGGTGTCGAAAAGAAAGCGAAATAAACGCTATGATCAATCATTGCGTTAAACGTTAAGATTTACAATTCTACAAAAGAGCAGATATAAAAGAAATCTCAACCTTTCGTGTTTGCTCTTTTTCTTATATTATTTGAAAAAGTGTTTGTTTTGTATACAAAATGCGCCCGCAAGCTCTCATTTTTACAAAAATAAAACTCCGTTATTGATTTTAACATTTTATTGTTAAACGGCAAAGTGTGCCGAAATTTACACAACGGATTTGCGCATTTTTTCATACAAATTTAACCTTTATATACTTAACTTCAACAAAAATTGCGTTGTTTTATATTTTAAGATTTTCGCTGTTGATTTTAAAAAGAAAGTGTGTTAAAATCAACACATAAAAAATGAAAGGCAGCACATTATGAAAAAATTAAAGCTTATTTTCGTTTTACTTCTTTCGCTTG
>JAZORS010000051.1:0-3115 GCA_045656725.1 Eubacteriales bacterium
TCCGATAGTTATAGCAAAGCTGATTGACAACGGAATTGAGGGCGGCGACACTTCGTATATCGTTAACGCATCGCTCTTTCTCGCATTGCTCGGCTTTGTGGGACTTGCGTTTTCAATAACCGCGCAGTATTTTTCAGCAAAAACGGCAGTTGGCGTCGTTGCGGATATGCGTTCTTCCCTTTTCTCTCACATTATGGGGCTTTCATATTCGGATATCGACCGACTCGGCACGGCAACTATGATAAGCCGAATTACCTCGGATGCCGACAAGGTGCAAACGGGCCTGAATCTTGCCCTGCGTTTGCTTTTGCGCTCGCCGTTCGTGGTTTTCGGCGCAATGGTTATGGCGTTTTTCGTAGACGCCGATTCCGCTATCACCTTCGCGGTAACGATTCCCGCGCTTGCCGTTGTCGTTTACGGCCTTATGTTTATTTCCTTTCCCCTTTACAAGAGCGTTCAGGCAAAGCTTGACGGAGTTCTTTCAAAAACGAGAGAAAATCTTTCGGGAGCAAGAGTTGTCCGCGCTTTTTGCAAGGAAGACGAAGAAATTTCGGAATTCCGAGAGAAAAACAATTCTCTTGTCAAGGTGCAAAAGCTTGTCGGCGCGATTTCAGCGCTTCTCAACCCTCTCACCTTTGTCATTATAAACCTCGCAATAGTCTGGCTTATACACAGAGGCGCTATCCAAATTGATTCTGACAATTTGACACAGGGACAGCTTATAGCCCTTTACAACTATATGTCACAGATACTCGTTGAGCTTATAAAGCTTGCGAATCTTATAGTTTCAATAACCAAATCAATTGCCTCGGCATCGAGAATCAGCGCAATTTTGGATATAAAGAGCTCTATGAATAACGGGCGCGAGTCATCCGGAGTGGACTCTGATAACATTATTGAGTTTTCAGACGTTTCCCTTACCTACGGCGGCGCTCGTGAGCCGAGCATTTCGAACGTAAACTTCAAGGTCAGACGCGGTGAAACGATTGGAATAATCGGCGGAACCGGCTCTGGAAAATCGACTCTTATAAACCTTATTCCGAGGTTTTACGATGCAACAGAGGGCGCGGTGCTCTATGACGGCGCTGACGTTAAAACCTACAACGTTAATGCTTTGCGCGAAAAAATAGCCGTTGTTCCCCAAAGAGCCGTGCTTTTCCGCGGAACGATAAGGGACAATTTGCTTTTCGGAAACCCGAATGCCACAGACGAGGACCTGCTCCGCGCGATTGAAACGGCGCAGGCAAAGAGTATTATTGCCGACAAGGGCGGTCTTGACGCGAAGGTCGAGGAGGGCGGAAAGAATCTTTCTGGCGGTCAGAAGCAACGCCTTACGATAGCAAGAGCTTTGGTTAAAAAGCCCGAAATTCTTATTCTCGACGATTCCTCGTCAGCCCTTGACTACGCAACGGATAAGGCGCTTAAATCCGCTATATCCGAATACGGACAAGAGATAACCGTATTTATCGTTTCTCAAAGAAGCTCGTCGGTTATGGCGGCTGATAAAATACTTGTACTTGAAGACGGTGAGCTCGTTGGCTCGGGAAGCCATAACGAGCTTCTTGAAGCTTCGCCTGTTTATCGGGAAATATACGAATCACAATTCGGCGCGATAGGGGGTGCTTCGCTATGAAAAACAAAGGCACGCTCAAAAGCGTTTTAAGGTATATCGGCAAGCAGAAGCTTCTTATTCCCCTCTCGCTCCTTTCAGCGCTTATCAACGTTGCGCTGACACTTTATATTCCGATACTCGTTGGCGACGCGATAGACCTTGCGGTCGGCAAGGGCGCTGTTGATTTTGTGGGAATCGGTGAAATAACCGTAAAAATAATAATATCCATAGCTCTTGCGGCTCTTTTCCAGTGGATAATGAGCGCAATAAACAACAGAATCGTATATCACGTTATACGCGACGTAAGAAACGATGCGTTTTCAAAGCTTGAAAGACTGCCTCTTTCTTACATTGATTCAAATCCCCACGGAGATACCGTTTCAAGAATCATAAGCGACACGGAGCAGTTTGCGGAAGGTCTGCTTCTCGGATTCACACAGCTTTTCACCGGCATAATAACTATTGTCGGAACGCTTTTGCTTCTTTTTGCAATCAACTGGAAAATAGCGATAGTGGTTGCTCTTCTAACCCCTCTTTCGCTCTTTATTGCCCGTTTTATCGCCAAAAGAACACACAGCATGTTCACTTTACAGGCGAAAACGAAGGCGGAGGAAACCTCGCTTATAAACGAAATGATAGGCAATCAGAAAACGGTTATAGCGTTTTCACGTGAGGAGGAGGTAAAAGGACGGTTTAACGAGGTCAACAAAAAGCTCAGCGGAGCAACGCTCAGGGCAGTATTCTTCTCATCTATAACCAACCCCTCGACAAGATTCGTCAACAACCTCGTTTACGCGGCGGTTGCTTTGGTTGGCGCGATTTCGGCAGTTTCAACGGCGGGCACGGCAGCACCCTTTACCATCGGTATGCTCTCCTGCCTTTTGTCCTACGCGACTAAATACACAGGACCTTTCAATGAAATTTCCGGTGTTATCGCTGAATTCCAGCACGCGCTTGTATGCGCGGGGCGCGTTATGGCGTTAATTGAAGAGCCGAGCGAAGCGCCCGACGGCGAAAACGCACCCGTTTTATCCTCACCCGGCGGTGACGTTTCATTCTCATCGGTCGACTTTTCATACAGCAAGGAAAAGCCCTTGATAGAGGCGCTCTCCTTTGACGTTAAGGCGGGCTCTCGCGTTGCGATAGTCGGTCCTACCGGCTCGGGAAAAACGACGCTTATAAATCTTCTTATGCGCTTTTACGACGTGGATTCGGGCGAAATCCGAGTTGACGGCAAAAACATAAACAGCGTAACAAGGCACAGCCTTCGTTCCTCTTTCGGAATGGTTTTACAGGACACCTGGCTTATGGGCGGAACAGTCCGCGAGAATATTGCCTACGGCAAGCCCGACGCAAGCGACGAGGAAATAATCGCCGCCGCGCGCGCATCTCACGCGCACAGCTTTATAAAGCGTTTGCCTGATGGCTACGATACAAATCTCTCCGAGGGCGGAGGCAATCTTTCGCAGGGACAAAGACAGCTTATCTGTATTGCGAGAATTA
>JAZORS010000052.1:0-5516 GCA_045656725.1 Eubacteriales bacterium
GCTTGATAGCCGCCGTAGGTTTCTCCTTTCATATCTATGGCAAAGGTAACTTTTATATTTTCAAATTTTTTCCCTTTTACAGCCGTTACATATTCTGAAACAAACCCATATAAAATTCTTTTTTCTTCGCCCGAAACAGGAATTAAGCGAATTTTTTTCTTGAATTCATCGCTGAGGGTATCAATTGAAAATCCCAAGCTGAATTTTTCTCCTGTTATTCTTTCCGCAAGCTCACGGCTTATGAAAACTACCGGGCGGTTATCCGATGGGTCGGTTGCAAGATTCCCTGTATCGACAAGAGTATCAAAACTCTCTTCTTTTCCAAGATAACCGACACAGAGCTTAACGACTCTTTCACTTTCATTTGTTCTGAAAATATAAAGTAAAACCTTTACTACACCGTATGATAAAAGTATTATCAACGCCCAGATGAGAAAATTACGGTTTTCGCCCGAAATCTCCCCTTCAAAATTTTCTTCATTTAATATTCTATCTAAAATTCCGTAAGCAAAATATACTATTCCCGCAATCAGAACCTGCATTGTGAAAAATGCTATCGCAAACTTGAATTTACGGGCATTGCCGGCTTTTTTTGTTACTATTAGTATCATCAGAAGAAAAATCAAAAGCCCCACGGGAAGCATTATGTATTTCATTTCGGAAAACACCACACCCAAAACAGCATAAAGTGCACCGACGACACCCGACAATATAAGCCGACGGATTGAACAGTCGATTTTCATATAGCTAACGCTAAGACCGAGAGATAAAAGATTCACAGAGAAATTAATTAAAAAATAAACATCGATATATACGGTTTTAATTGTCTTCTACCTCCTTTTTCTTTCATTACTTATTTTATCATATGGAATTAAAATAAAATGTCATAATAAGACGAAAAAATAAAGAGCTGAAAAATTTTCAGCTCTTTATTTTCATATGAATTCTTTTTCTATTTTGTCTGCAGTCGATTCAAGGTAATCTCCCTCAAAAAGCTCAATTACGCCCTTATCGGAAAGAGATGCAAGCTCGCTATCCATCGGGAGCTTTTCAAGGACCTTAACTCCGTGCTTTTGTGCAAGCTCATCCGCGCGGCTTTCACCGTAAATCTTGATTACTTTACCGCAATCGGGACAAACGATGTAGCTGTAATTTTCAACAAGACCTAGCACCGGAACGTCCATAAGCTTCGCCATATTCACAGCTTTTTCAACTATCATGGACACAAGCTCCTGTGGGCTGGTTACTATAATTATACCGTCAAGAGGTAAGCTCTGAAAAACCGTCAAAGGAACGTCACCCGTTCCGGGCGGCATATCAACGAACATAAAGTCAACCTCGCCCCAGACGACCTCACTCCAAAACTGTTTTACAGTTCCCGCAATAACGGGACCGCGCCATACGACCGGCTTGCTCTCCTCATCCATAAGGAGATTGACGCTCATAACCTCAATACCGGTTTTTGTTTTCGGAGGAAACATACCAAGCTCGCTTCCCTCAACGCACCCTGGCTTTAAGCCAAACGCCTTGGGAATCGACGGACCTGTAATATCCGCGTCAAGAATTGCTGTTTTATAACCTCTTCTTTGCATAACGACGGAAAGAAGCGAGGTTACCATTGATTTTCCCACTCCGCCTTTTCCGCTGACAACGCCAATCACGTGCTTAACCCGACTCGCCTCGTTCATTGGAGCAAGTAAAGATTCTTTGGAACACTTTTCAGCGCAATTTTTACAATCGTGCGAACATCCTGCCATTTTTTATCTCCTATCATTTATCAGGTAATTTTTCTGTTAATCCAATGTGTGAACGGCAATTTCTCCGTCCTTTTCGGAAAGCGCAATGGCGGAAAGATTTTTGCCGCCGTTATCAACGATAATGTTGGCAATTTTATCTTCAACGTTGCGCTCAACGAATCTGCGCATATTTCTTGCGCCGAATTTTTCCGAATACGATTTTTCCGCGATAAGCTCGGCAACCTTATCGTCGTAGCGAAGCTTTGTTCCTTTTTCCGCCAAGAAATCGACAAGCTTATTAAGGAATAGCTTTGCAATTCTTACAAAGTCTTGCTTATCAAGATGCCTGAACGTTATAATCTCATCAATTCTGTTGATAAATTCGGGGCGCAGGAAATCAGAGAGTGCTTTTTCGGTTTTTTCCTTGGTTGCAAGCTCCCTTTTTTCCGAGAATCCCGAAACCGACGTAGAATATGCGCTTCCCGCATTGGTTGTCATAATGATTATGGCATTTTCGAAATTAACCCGTCTTCCCTGCGAATCCGTAATTACTCCGTCATCAAGAATCTGAAGAAGAATATTCAAAACGTCGGGATGCGCTTTTTCAATCTCGTCAAACAAAATAACGGCATGCGGACGGCGTCTGATTTTTTCGGTAAGCTGACCTGCCTCGTCGTAACCTACGTATCCGGGAGGAGCGCCTATAATTCTTGAAACCGAATGCTTTTCCATAAATTCGGACATATCAAGGCGTATAAGCGATTCGGGTTGCTTGAAAAGCTCATCTGCCAAGACCTTTACAAGCTCGGTTTTACCGACACCAGTAGGCCCTGCAAATATCATAGATACCGGATTTTTTCTGTAAGAAATTCCTGCTCTTTTGCGTTTAACGGCCCTTACAACCGCCGAAACTGCTTCTTCCTGTCCGATAAGCTTCGAGCTTATTCTGTCATAAAGACCCAGAAGCTCACCGATTTCCCCGGCGCATATATCCGATGCAGGCACGCCCGTCCATATTTCAATAACCTTTGCAACGTCGTTTACTGTTACTTTCAGCTCGGAAAGAATATTGTCAAGTTCCTTTGCTCTTTCTTCAAGCTGTAATTTTTCGACCTTGATATCGGCAATTTGCTTGTACATTTCCTCATTGGCTGTTTCTGCGGATTCCGCCTTGGCTTCAAGCTCTGCGCTTTTTGCCGAAAGCTCGGCAAGGCGCTTATCGTTTTTCTTTTTCTCGTTAAGCTCGGGTGAGGAAAGAGCCACTCTTGCCGCTGATTCATCGATAATATCAATAGCTTTATCGGGAAGATAGCGGTCGGTTATATATCTTTCGGAGAGGGTAACTGCCGCACGCGAAATTTCGGACGGAATTATTACTCCGTGATATGCCTCGTAATAGCGTTTAATTCCCTCGATTACCTTAATGCTTTCTTCAACCGACGGTTCTTCGACCATAACCGGCTGGAATCGGCGTTCAAGGGCGCTATCCTTTTCGATATACTTTCTGTATTCTTTAAGGGTTGTTGCGCCGATAATCTGTATTTCTCCACGGGAAAGAGCAGGCTTTAAGATATTTGCCGCGCTCATACTGCCCTCTGAATCTCCAGCGCTGACGATAGTATGAACCTCGTCTATCATAAGAATTACGTTTCCTGCTTTTTTAACTTCTTTGATAAGTCCGAGTATTCTTGACTCAAACTGACCTCTGAACTGAGTTCCTGCAACAAGAGCGGTCATATCGAGAAGCCTGACCTCGAAGTTTCTGAGCTGCTCGGGCACTTTTCCGTCAACAATTCTTTGAGCAAGAGCTTCCGCTATCGCAGTTTTACCAACGCCGGGCTCGCCTATAAGACAGGGGTTATTTTTCTGACGTCTGCAAAGAATCTGTATTACACGGTCAAGCTCTCTGTCACGCCCTACAATTCTGTCGGTTTTACCGTTCAAAGCCTTTTCGGTGAGATTGGTTGCATACATATTCAAGAGTTTTTTAGACTCGTCGGGCTTTTCCTGCTTTTTCTTGTTTTCACGAGGTCCTCGGCTTTTCTCACCCTGTGCAAACGGGAACTTAAAGCCTTGAAAAATCTTGCCAAAATCAATAGCGGGAGCACCGCCGTCAACCTCGTTTTCCTCGATGGAAATATCGTCTTCACCACCGGAGGCAATCATGCTCATCATATCCGAAGACATATTCTCTATCTCGGTTTCATCTATTCCCATTTTTTTGAGAATATCGTCAACCGGCTTTATGCCAAGCTCACGGGCGCAAACGAGGCAAAGCCCCTCATTGAGCGTTTGGCCGTTATCTATTCTCGTTATAAATACTACTGCCGGACGTTTTTTACATCTGGCGCATTTCTGAATTTCCATTGAATTTGCCTTTCTTTTTTAGTGTGCGAGTTGTAATAGGTAAAAATCACGGATTAAAAGCTTAAAAGCAAATCAATCGGATTTATACTGTTAAAAAATCTGTAAATGAATCCGCCCTCAAAGGAGCTTGCCCATACCTTATCTGCTATACCGGGCAGATGAATTGAGTAGGTAAAAGCAGATGCAAGAACCCATGCCGCAACGAACGATAAAACAAAGCAAACAGAGCCGCCCAGTATCCTGTTAAATACACCAATAACACCGCCCTCAAAAACCGCGGAAACAATCCATAGCAATATAGACAGTATAATTGAAGAAAGAAGCGCTAAAATTACGAAAGCTAATATTACAGAAACAACGTGCACTACGGGATAGGTCAGCTTCTCAACGATACGGTTTACAAGCTCCTCGGGGCTCTCTTCACCCGCATCCTTGATATCGACATCAAATATTCCTGCCGCAATTTTCAAAAGCGTCGGCAACTCATCCTCTAAATTATCGGAATTTATATCGCCGCACTCGGTGAGTATATATTCTTCTATCTGATTAGTAAGTGCAGGACCGAGCCGCGGTTCAACGGCTCCGACAGCAAATCGAGATGCAAATGACGTAGCAATAACAAAAGTTAAAATAATTTTAAGCGGTTTTGCAACTGTTTTTACAAACCCCTGCTTCACGCCAAGCAATGTACCTATCAGAACTGTCAAAAGAAGAAGTAAATCAATAATAATTTTTAAAATCATATTTTCCTCAAATAAAAATTTGACGTAAATTTAAAAAACCAAGCGATATTATACCAAAAGTTCCACAAAAAATCAATGGTCCGGGCTTATTTTAACACAACGTTTTCTTCCCCGAAATTCTTTTTCAGTCTGTCTAAAACAGCAGTACTTGGGTTTAGCTTAACGCCTGTCATAACGGAATATTTTTTTGTAGACGAATCAAAAAGAACAACTCTTACCGCACCGGGATTAAGCATAGCAATTCTCTCTATACTCTTCACCCTTGAATCCATAAGGGTGGGAACTTTTATATAGAGCTTTTCTTCCGGCACCGGCTTTGAAATCTTTTCTTTATATTCCGAATTCGAAGAAAGCTCTGTCAATTCGGATAAAAGTATTTTAGCGTCCTCGCCCTCCTCCGTTGAAATATTACCGGAGATAAGAACGGCACTGTCAAGGTCCAGCCGAACTCCGTATTTTGAGAATTGACGCGCAAAAACCACAACCTCAATCTCTCCCGTTTTATCCTCAACACGAAGGAACGCCATCTCACCACCGTTTTTGGTGATTTTTGTTTTCTTTTCGCTGATAATTCCACCGATGAGTACTCTATCCTTATCTTTGTATCTTACAGCGGTATTTTCCGCTTCTTCATCGGTATCGGCAAGTATAAGTCGGATCGTAGCCATGT
>JAZORS010000053.1:0-13211 GCA_045656725.1 Eubacteriales bacterium
CGGAAACCAGATAAGAGCAAGAAGCAAGGCAAAGCAGACATTCCTTATCCAGCTTGCCTGCGACACCAAGGGATACCTTCCTACTAAGAAGGCGGAAGCGGGAAGCCACTATTCCGCTTACATTTCAAGCGGAAATACCGGCCACGAGGGCGGAGAAATTCTCGTCAGAGAAACGCTTACACGAATCAACAAAATGTTCTGAATATAAAAAGGAAAAGAGCAAATTTTCGGATTTGCTCTTTTCTTGTGTTGACAAGGCTCTGATTTTAGAGTATACTTTTCATATAGATTATGCGCAATTTTTTATGAGGACGAGCAGTAGTATGAAAAACAGCTTTTTTGCATTGATATTCAGACAAAGATATATAAAAAGATGGGGGCTTATGCGCAACGTCAACGACGAAAATCTTGCGGAGCACAGTGCGCAGGTAGCTATGATAGCGCACGCCCTTGCCCTTGTCGGCAATAAGTATTTCGGGAAAAATTACGACCTCGGAAAAATCTCAATAGCAGCGCTTTACCACGACTCAACCGAGGTTTATACAGGCGATATGCCAACACCCATCAAGTATTTCACCCCCGAAATGCGTGATAACTACAAAAAGATAGAAAACAATGCAGTTTCCCTTCTTCTCTCTCACTTGCCCGAGGATTTTAAGGCGGATTACGAGGAAATCCTTGATTATCCCGAGGAGCTTGAGGTGATAATCAAGGCGGCAGACAAGCTCTGCGCCTATATTAAATGCATTGAAGAATTAAAGTGCGGAAACAACGAGTTTTTATCCGCAAAGGATTCAACCTTTGCTTCAATGAAAGCTATGGGCTGCCCTGAGCTCGATTATTTTATCGACAATTTTCTTCCCCCGTTTGAGCTCACCCTTGACGAGATACAGAAATAAGAAAATAAAACTATCACATTCAGGCATAACCGAATAAAAACTAAGAGGCGTTGTGAAGAAACACAGCGCCTCTCTTTTACTTATTTTACCAAAGCTTCCCTGTTTTCACTATTCACTTTAAGACGCTTGACCGTCGGAAAGTAAAAGCAAATAAGCGTTATTATGGAAAGCACCCAACCGATTGGCCATACGAGATAAAGGAAGGTAAGATTCTTATAAAACGGGAATATGAGATACACCCATACGAAGCGGAATGCGCACATAAAGATAAGAGTTGAAACCATCGCCACGATAGGCCGTCCCATACCGCGGAGCGACGCTCCCATAATCTCGTTTATTCCGCATATAAAGTATGTGCTTGAAATTATAATCATTTTCTGCCTTGCAAAAGCTATAACTACAGGACTGTCTGACATTATAGAGGCAAGCTGAGTGGAGAAAATGGCGGAAAGAGAGCCGAAAAACGCGCCAAAGGCAACCGTTATGAGTATTCCTCTTGTAACGGACTGCGTAGCTCTTTTTATGTTTCCCTTTCCTACGTTCTGGCTGACGTACGGCATAACCGCAATCGAGGTTGCAACTGATATCTGGTAAAGTATGCCGTCAAAATTATTGGCTATTGAAATTCCCGTAGTCGCATCCGGGCCGAAGGAGTTTACCGTAGCCGAGATAATTACGTTAGCAATAGAATAAAGCGCCTGTTGAAGCCCTGCCGGCACTCCGATAAAGAGAATTTCCTTCAATTCCGATTTATAAAAACGCAGGCAGTTTAGTTTGATTTTTACTGTACCTGTGTTTCTTATAAGCGCAATTAACCCAAGAGCTGCCGAAACAGACCACGATATAATCGTTGCGAAAGCAACGCCCCGAATACCGAGACCGAAAACGCCGACAAAAAGGTAATTAAATACAATCTTAATTACACCTCCGAGCGTAAGATACAACATAGGTCTTCTCGAATCGCCCGACGCCCTGAGTATTGAAGCGCAGAAATTATATACCATAAGAATGGGAACACCGAGAAAATAAAGTCGGAAATAAAGCACCGCGCCCGCCATAAGCTCATCGGGACAGTTCATCCAGCCAAGAAAAAGCTCAGCGCCGGCAACACCGATTGCCGTAAGAGCAACTCCGCCGACAGCCGAAAGAAGAATAGACGCTCCGACAGCCCTGTCAACTCTTTCTCTGTCCCCTCGCCCAATATATTTTGCTATAATGACGTTTGCGCCTGCTGAAATACCGATAAGAAGACCGGTTATAAGAGATATAAGCGTGCCGCATGCGCCAACCGAGCCGACCGAATATCCGTTGTCGGTGTCAAATACTTTAAGCACCGTCATATCAATGATATTAAACAGCGATTGCAGAACGTTCATTACCATTATGGGAATGGCAATCTTGAGAAGTCCCGAAACTATCGGACCTGAAAGCATATTAACTTCTTTTTTGCTGATATTCATATCTTGATTCCCTCATAATTCTTGCGGCCGTGCCGCAAAAAAATCATCAAAAATCCCTTATAAATCAATCTTCGCTCTAATTATAGCACCCCCGTCTTAAATAATCAATATAAAATAAAAGAAAATTTTTCCGAATTAAATTTAAAATAAATTTAACTTGAAAATCCGCCGCCATAAAATACGAAAAGAGCAAGAACGAAAGAATTTTAACATCCTTTTATCCCGGCTCTTTTCTATTTTTTTGTTAACTTATCTCTAAATGCGGCATCTCATTATTTTTTTCTTTTTCTACTTAATTTCATTACCTGTTATTGGGTAGTCCTCACAAGCCGCCTGAACTCCGGTGTAAAGCGAGCAGTTCCCCGCAAATTCGCAATAAGCATAGTATCCTCAATCGCCGTTGCTTTTTCACAAACTGTCAACGCATAATCCCACTATACATCAGAGGAGTGCCGTTGTCATCTTCTTCGCTTATCAAATAATCATATACAATGCAAAGCATTTCAGCTTTTATTTCGTCTGTGCATTTAGTTACATAACACTCGCTTTCGCTCTCTCCGCTTACGGACTTGCTATTGCCCGTAATCGTCTTTGCACTTGAAATATTGTTTGCAAGATATTCCACACAATCACGCAAACATGTCTTGACCCTCTGCGATATCTTTAAAATGCTCTGTAAGCGACCTTGTGTATGCAGGTCTACAAATTCACATGCATGGTCTATATTTTGCTTAAAGGCGGTCAAATCAAGCGTACCGCCTATTTCCGTATATTCCTCATAGGTTAGATATTGCATAATTCAACATCCCTTCTCTGTTATTTATTAGCTTGTTTCGCTTAATAATATAAACATTTACATAACTTTGTAATAAAAAGTCAATTCTGCGCTTATTTTCAAAAAATAAGTTAAAAATCAACTTATGATTAAAAGAATATCATATTTTTAACTAAAAGTCAACAGGGTTAGTTAAAAATGTTATAATAAACAAAAAGAAGGTGGAATGGCGAATGAATATTGGTGAAAAGATACGAAACGCAAGAGAAGATATGGACTTGTCGCAACGCGATATGGCAAATCTTATACCGATGAATCAGTCTAATTATTCTAAAATTGAACGCGACGTGCAAGAGCCGAACATGGAACAGCTGCGCCGCATTTGCCAAATACTTAATCTTGACCCGCGCTATCTCTTAAATTTAGGAGAATACTCAAATATCACAAACGCGGATATGAAGCTCCTCAAAGACGTAAAAGCATTTATAAAAGAGCACAAAGTATAAAAAAGCAGAGCCATCGCTCTGCTTTTTTATTAGAATAATATTTCCTTGGCGGCAAAACCGTCAAATCGTTCTATTTGAGTTTTGCATATCCAAATACGTGCGCGCGGATATAGAAAAATACAATTATGTTAAGTTATTTTCCGAAAATCTCAGCCGCCTTTTTCAGCTTCTCGCGAATCGGAAGATTGTAAGGACAGCGGCTCTCGCAAACACCGCAGCCAATGCAGTCGGAGGCGGTTTTCGCAAGCGTCGCGTAACGCGCCTTCGCCCAATCCGTCAAGCCGTAACGGCTGTAATACCCCTCAAACAGAAGCACGCCGGAGATATTTATTCCGACAGCGCAAGGAGCGCAGTAATTACAGCGGCGGCAGAAATCAGCGCCGAGGGTATCTTTTATTTTTGCGATTTTTTCTTGTTCCTCCGCATTAAGCGGTGACGTGTCGGCTATTGCCGCCGCGTTCTCGGAAATTTCCTTGACGTCTGCCATTCCGGGAATAATTACGCTTACCGCGGGATTGCTTGCGGCAAAGCGCATAGCGACCTTGGCATCCTCAATAGCTCCGCCCGCCAAGGGCTTCATGCAAATAAATCCGATATTCTTTTCAGCGCACAGCGCAATAAGCTCCTCGCCCTGCGTTTCCACGATATTGTATGGGAACATAACCGTTTCCACCCACGGAAGCTCTATTGCCCGCTGAAATACGTCAAGAGAATGAAGCGTAATTCCGATATGACCTATCTTCCCTCTTGCCTTTGCCTCATAAAGCGCTTCGAGCGCTCCGCCGGGCGCACATATAACATCAATATCTTTCTCACCCGGGTTATGCAGCTGGTAAAGGTCAATATAGTCCGTACGGAGATTTTTCAAGCTTGTGTCAATATCCTTTTCCATTCCGTCCTTCGTGCGCGCCATGCTTTTGGTGGCAAGCACAAATTTCTCTCTCACGCCTTCGAGTGCAAAGCCGAGATATTCCTCGCTTACCGTATATCCGCGCGCCGTGTCAATAAAATTAACGGATGCGCCGATAAGCTCGTCTACGAGCCGCTTTGTGCCCTCTGCATCGATTTTCTGAATCGGGATACCGCCAAATCCAAGGCGCGAAATTTTAAGCCCCGTTTTTCCAAGTATTTTGTATTCCACAATAGCTCTCCTATAAAAAGCGAATTTTAACTTCGTAACCGAATCATTGAAAAAGCATTTTGCTTCAATTGTTCACCAATATAAAGGTGCAGCCGCCGGGAGCGACCTCAAGCTTGCCGCTGACAATCTCACCCGAAAGCTCGGGAAGCGTGTCATTTTCTCCAAGAACAAGCTCCTTGCCGCCAAGAAGCATCGTGCGGGAACGAAGCGTTTTGCCCGTCAAGGAATATACCTCTGCGCTTCCGGGGAATTCAACGCTTGTAGTATCGGTTCTGGAATTGTTTATAATAAGATAAGCCGCGCCGTCTTTGCCGTCGGCTCTCGAATGAGCATACACGTGCGCGCCCATTCTGACGGGCTCTTTCGTGTCGTAAACCGTGTCGCCCATAAGCTTTTTCCACAGAAGAACGGCAAAATAGCTGGGACGGGGTTCAAAGCTGCCGTGTTTAAGCCAGCCGTAATCCGACGACGCGAGCGTATTGTGAAAAATAACTCCGTTTGTTACAGTAGCAAAGCCGCCGATTTCATTAAGAGTACGCGGAACTTCAAGATACGTAGAAGCCCAGGTATGACCGCCTGCGCCCGCATCTCCCGACTCTGTCACCCACATCTCACCATTCGGGCAGTATCTGTCGCGGTATGAAGTGAAACAACGTGCTGAATGAGCCGCCGTGCCTAAATATTCCTCGCTGAGCGCTCCCTCGGCAGGTGTAAATGCGCTCGGCATCATAGCCGCCATACGCTCCGAAACACCGTTATAATAATGGTAGCTGAAAACGTCAAGCTTCTCCGTACAGCCGTCCATAAGCTCGGCGGTAGAGCAGTATGCCATAACAGCGGCAATGCCCGCCGTATCCAAAGCGCCCTCCCCTGCCCAAGGGTGCGGCTTGCCCCATGCGTCAACGCTCATCGCCTGCGGATCGGTGTCACTCGGTCCGACTATAAGACAGTCGGGATAATTCTCTCTTACCCATTTATGAAAAATGTCCTGATCTCTGCGGAAATCCGCCGGAGTGTACCCCTTCGGAAAGCCCGTTACGCTCAGCATATTCGGCTCGTTCACAAATTCGACTGCCTCAATCGGAACACCGTGCTCACTGCTCAATGAAAAGATTTTTTCTGCCTGTGAAGGATTCCACGGCTCGTCGGCAGAGTGCAGTCCGTCGCAGTTGGCAACTGAAATTTTCAGTCTTCCACCCACGGCTTTAACGAAATTCAAAAGATTGATCCACTGCTGCTTTTTGAGTACGTTTTGATAACCCTCGGGCGCAGTTCCCGCGGGATATTCATCCTCAAAATCGTAATAAGTTCTCGTAGCCCAAGTGCCCGAAACACGAATCCAACATTCCCCAAGCGCGCGTGCGAGCTTAATGAGTCGGGGATTTGTCGTGTCAATGGGATCGTACCATTGGTGCATAGCCGCCAATCCCTTGGAAAAATCGGGCGGCGGTACCTCTTCCGTTCCGTCTATCTGCGCCTCGGTATACGCCTTCCAGAACGTTCCTCCCGTAACCTCCGTCATTTCCACGTTGTAAGATATAAGCTGCGGATTTACCCGACGGATCTCGGTTAGCTTCGATGTATCTAAAATAATTCTCTCTGCCATTTGCTTTCTCCTTTTTTAATCTATGCTGTTAAAATAATTATATCAGATTTTTTTCGGCAAATCAACACGTGTAAATAAAAAAGGGGCAAACGAATTTAGAGCAAAAAATGTCGTTTGCGACCAAAGGCGTACAAAGGTACGACGAGAGTCCAGCAAACGGCAGTAAAACAAAAAACTTTAATAAAATGAGAAAAACGCAGTTTTTTGACCTTAGTTATAAGAAAAATGATAAAAACGAGATAGACATTGCGTAAATTTTGCAACATCTACCTCGTTTTTTTGTTTGGTTATGGCTAATTAGACAGCCCCTGAGAATGTCAAAGCATTCGCTTGGCTTTATTCTGCCTTCTCTGCATTCAAACGGTCAAGGCGTTTGTTTCTCACGTACATGATAAGGTCCGCGCCTACCATGATAAAGTTGAGAATATAGAAGAAGAGAACGTACCACTTCTGTCCTATCTGCGCCATATAAGCATCATTAACAAACTTTGAAATGATGCCTGCTATGTAACCGAAAAAGATCAGCAAAAGGAAAGCAAGACTTTTTCCTTTCGTCGTTCTCGCTCTATACGATTTAAGAACGTTAAGCGGCCACGAAGCACCAAAGCTTACAATCATTATTACCTCAAAAATTTCTGCCATAAGTACCTCCAAAAGTGTTTTTCAAAAATTATCGCAAAATTATTTTGACAAAGTCAATTATACTACAAATTCTTCCTGTTTTCAACCCCATATAATAAAAAATAATTTTTTCTCTGAACACCTCTTCGCTATTCACCTTCAAAACTTAATTTTGGCGCTTTGAATCTCTGTATTTTTTCGGTGTTGTACCCAATTTTTTGGTGAAAATACGGTGAAAATAGCTTTTATTTTCGTAGCCCACCGCCACCGCTATTTCTTCAACCGAAAGCGCTGTGTTTTTCAAGAGAAACTCGGCTTGTGAAAGGCGCTTTTCCTGCAAATGCTCCGTGTAGGTCTTTCCGGTTTTGTTCTTTATCTCGCGGCTGAGCCAATAAAAATCGTAATAAAGAAGCTTTGCGGCATCGGTAAGCGTGCCGTCCTTGTAGTTCTCCTCAATGTAACGGAAAATGTCCATTATCGCCTTGTCCTCACGGCTCTCGTACGATAGCTTGTCCGTATGGTTAATCAGATGCATAAAAATAAGACTCATTGTGGTTTGATTGATATTGCGTTTATTGGATGTTCCGTTTATCAGTGTCCAAATCAGGTTCTCAATCAGATTCTGCACGGGAAGAACGCCCGAAACCTTGAAATGCAAATACCCTTGATACTTGCTGTCGAAAAGGGAGTTTATAAAGAAATTCTTTATCGGTGTTTCTTCCGCGCCTAGCACGTCAAGCGTCTTGTCAAAAAATGCCGGCTGAATGATAAAATTTATCGCAATATCACCGTCGCCTGCCGGTAAAATTTCCTGCGAGGCGTTTTGTCCGAGGAAAAGAAGCTCTCCTTCACGAAGCCGTATTTTCTTTCCGTTAATGATATGCGTTGTTTCACCCGAGCACATATACACCGCTTCAATATAGTCGTGAGTATGCTTTGGGAAATGTATAAATCTTGCGTGCTTTCTTACGCTTATCAGCTTTCCGTCGAAAACGAGCTTTTTTGACCGTATGATGCTTCCGCCCGATGTAGTGTAAATGCTCTTATCCACACCCTCGCCTTTGAGAAATGCTCTTTCTTCCTCGGTTATAGGCAAAAGCTTATCTAATATTTCCTGCTTTATCATTTTATCACCTCAATTTATTTTAACACGCACAAAGAAAAAAATCAATGCAAAAGGTGTATACTCTTAAGGACAGTCTTTGAAATTTAGTAGAATATCTTACCTACCGACTGGAAAAGGACGAAGAATTGTTAGAATTCCTCGTCCGTTTTTCTTTGCAAGCACTGCATTTGTAGCCACAAATCCGTTTATTTTTTTGTCGATATGCTTCGCTACGCCCAGCTCGATATATTCGCTTGTTTTTCTCGTGCGAGGCACATATCGAGTCCGTAAGGACATATCAAGCATGAAATGCATATCGATCGCCGTAGGCGAATATCGATGCGCAGTCTCCTTAAGAGCACTGTGCTAATAAGGACACTTTTTTAGACAAATAGAGTCCTTTTATTTTTAGCATAACCGTGCTATAATTAAGCTAATAGCAAACACGGCGCAAAATCTCAAAATAAATACAGACGGTATTTTAACGTCTGATTCAAAGGAAGACAGAATAATATGAGTTATATCGAAGCAAGAGAAAAGTATGCAAAATACGGTATAGACACTGAAAAAGCCATCGAAACATTAAGTAAAGTTAGCATTTCCGTGCATTGCTGGCAGGGCGACGACGTTGTCGGCTTTGACTCGCGCGAGGCACTGTCGGGCGGAATACAGGCAACCGGAAATTACCCCGGCAGAGCAAGATGCCCCGAGGAGCTTATGGCGGACTACGATAAGGCATTTTCCCTTATCCCCGGAAAAAAGAAGCTTAACCTTCACGCGTCCTACGCGATTTTCGAGGACGGTGAGATTGTAGGCAGAGATAAAATTGAGCCGAAGCATTTTGTAAAATGGCTTGAATTTGCCAAGGCGAGAAATGTGGGCATCGACTTTAATCCGACCTTCTTCTCGCACCCAATGGTAAAGGACGGACTCACTCTTTCTTCGCCTGACGACGAGGTCAGAAAATATTGGATAAACCACGGCATCGCTTGCCTTAAAATTGCGGAATATTTTGCGGAGGAAACGGGAATTCCCTGTGTTATGAACATCTGGATTCCCGACGGATACAAGGATATCCCTGCCGACCGCCTTGCTCCGAGAGCAAGATTTAAGGACTCCCTTGATAAAATTCTCGACACGCCCTACGACAAAAGCAAGGTTTACGTTACTCTTGAATCCAAGGTTTTCGGTATCGGAGTCGAAAGCTACACCGTCGGCTCGGCAGAATTCTGCCTCTCATACTCCGATTACAAGGGTATAACGCCCCTTATGGATAACGGTCATTACCATCCCACCGAGGCGGTCAGCGATAAGATTTCTTCGCTTCTGCTCTTTAACGAAAAAATAGCGCTCCACGTCACACGCGCGGTGCGCTGGGACTCTGACCACGTGGTTATATTTGATGATGAAACAAAGGAAATTGCCAAGGAAATCGTAAGAAACGGCGCCCTTGACAGAGTCTTTATCGCAACAGACTACTTCGATGCGTCAATCAACCGTATTTCCGCTTGGGTGACGGGCGTGAGAAACGTGCAAAAGGCATTACTCTTTGCGCTTCTCCAACCCGATGCCGCCCTCAAAAAGCTTCAAAATGAAAATAATTTCACCGAGATAATGTATCTTGGTGAAGAAATGAAAATGATGCCCCTTGGTGACGTGTGGAGCGAATTTCTCTCCCGCTCCGGCGTTGCGGAAAATTATCTTGATGCTGTCAGAAGCTACGAAAGCGAAGTTCTTTCCAAAAGATAAAAAACAACGTATACAGGGGAATAAAACCGACCGTACTGAAAGGATACTCTATGATATATTACGTAGACAACATAAACGGAAAAGAGTCAGCCGACGGCGCGTCTTGCTCGTCACCCGTGTCGGATTATACCGTTTTGTCGGTCAAGCCGGGAGATACAGTGCTCTTCAAACGCGGAAACGTTTACCGTTCCACCTTGGAGCTTGTCGCAGGTGAAGACGGCAACCCCACAAGCTACGGCGCGTGGGGTGATGGAGATATGCCTACCTTCATCGGAAGCACGGACGTGAGCTCGCCTCGTGATTGGATAGCTACCGAACGGGAAAACGTTTGGGTATGCGCGCGTCCCACGCGCGGGAGCGTAGGTAATTTAGTCTTTAACGCAGACGAATGTACCGCTACTCTTCGTTGGGAAAAGCGTGACCTCTGCTTTCAGGGCGACTTTTTCGACGAGCTGTTCACGGCTAACTGTTTTAGAAAAGAAACACCCGACTCATCCCTCTCGGCAGGGCATCTCTATATGTATTCCGTTGGCAATCCCGGCGAGGTGTACGAACGCATCGAGGCGGTGGATTACGGTGAGCACATACTCTGCAAAATCAAGAACAACGTTATAATTGACGGCTTGAAATTCAAGAACAACGATTTTGCCATTGCCGGCAAGGGCGGCAAAAGCGTAGTTGTAAGAAACTGTGCCTTCGAGAATCTCGGCGGCTGTGTGTGGAACTACGAGCTTCGTATCCGCTTTGGCAACGCGCTTGAATTTTGGAATATTGCCGAGAACGTTCTCGTTGTGAATTGTAGCTTCAAAAACGTTTACGACTCTTGCGTCACCCACCAGGGCCCCGGCGCAAAAACCCAGCCCGCAAAGAATTTCACAGTTCGCAACTGCCTTTTTGATACCTACGGTATGGCGGCATTTGAATACCGCGATAAGCTTCCCATAAATTCCGCGTTTACAGATAATATCTGTCAAAATGCCGGCACGGGCTTTGCCATGCTTGGCGAGGAAGGCCCGCGCCGCTCTGAAATATGGCCCGAGCCTATGGGGCACCATATTTTCCTTTGGCGCATTGAGGATGCAACCGAGGGCGGAAGCCTTCTGATTGAAAATAACACCTTCGGCCCAGCCCCCGTCGGCGCTGCCATCTATTCCATAATCGACGAAAGAGCCGAGGCGCAGATTACCCTAAAAAATAACCGCTATACAAGAAACGACACGCTTCTTATTCATTTTGGCGGCGAGAGCTTCACCGAGCTTGAAGCCTATAAAGAAAAATGCCTCAAGGACTCCGGCTCGGAATATATTGAGGCTAATTAACGCCTTTCTTTAAATTTTTAAATATTTAAAAGGAGATTTGCTATGATACGCAAGGGCGCTGTAATGAAATTATATCCCGGCAAGGCAGAAGAGTATGAAAGACGGCATGCGAAGCTCTGGCCGGAGCTTATTGAGGCTATTCGCCGTGACGGTGGCAAAAATTATACTATTTTTCACGATCCTGAAACCGACCTCTTGTTTGAATATATCGAAATTGAGGACGAGGCTATTTGGTCCTCACGTGGTGGTGACGAAACAACGAAAAAATGGTGGGATTATATGGCTGATATTATGGAAACAAACCCCGATAACAGCCCGTATTCCAGAAAAATCAATGAGGTTTTCCATCTCGATTGATCTCTAATCTCGAATTGAGAAACATATAGGTTCAAAAGAAAAGAAGCAGTCCGGAGGGTGCGTACTCTTAAGGACAGTTTTCTAAATTCAATAGAATACGTTACCCACCGACAGGAAAAGGACGAAGAATTGTTGAAATTCCTCGTCCTTTTTTCTTGACAAGCACTGCACTTGTAGGCGCAAATGCAGATTATTTCGTTTCGTCGATATGCCTCGCTATGCTCGGCTCGATATATTCGCCTACATTCTTCTTGCGCGAAGCACATATCGAGTCCGCAAGGACATATCGAGCACGAAGTGCATATCGATCGCCGCAGGCGAATATCGATGCTTTGTATCCTTAAGGGAACAAAGCTGATGGACTGCTTTTTCTTTGCGAAATAGCTATAAAAAAGATATTTTAGATAGTACGCTTACGGGATTTGAACCTTACGAATTGAAATCACTCAAAGCGTTTTTTTAATATTTCTTTTATCACCGAATTGCTTGAAGCAAAATAATCATTTAATTTCGTTTTCCCTAATCGTTTATCAACGGCTTTTAATATGTCTGTCAAGCCCCACAAATCATTTTCAAAATTCTTTTCGGGCAATAAACTAACGGGGCAATCGATATATTCTCTTATGCAATCGGATATATCCGATATTTGCGTTTCATATGGATAATTTTTATTTTCTTCCGCATCTATAAATTGTTTGGGATAATCAAAAATGATTTCCTTTCCAATGGTAATCCAATATCTTGGTAAATCAGTGCTTCCGCGTTGGCTATTCATTCTGTAAATCGAGCAATGAATTTGAAAATCTACTTTATCGGAAACAATTAAATACAAAGATTTTTGCAATTTGCTCCAAACAGCCATACCCTTACCACCTTTCAACTTGATAAGAAAATTATACCATAAAACCTATTACTTTTCAACCCGATATAATAAAAAATGCTTTTTGCCCCAGCAAAAAGCTACATCAAATACCTTTTCGCACCCACGCTTGTGTGGGTTGTTCACATATTACTTATTACCTCCAAAAACCTTCTTGGATGGATTTAGTGAAGAGTGAAAAGTGAAGAGTGAAAAAGTAAAACCTTCTCGGACGAAGTTCGGGAAGGTTTTTGGTTGCGGAGATGGGATTTGAACCTCATGACCGTATAAATTTGTATCAAAATAAAGTCTGTAAAGAGAGCTTTGTGCGAACATATCCCCGTCCATTCACATAGTCGCGACGCGCGCAAGTAAAACTTGCTTCGTTGCTCCTTGTTCGGTGGACTTCCTTCGTGAAAAACAGTTATCAACTGTTTTTCGCTCGTCACCCAGCGAGCCACGCTCGCCATGCTCATAACCCGGAGGCCGAGAGGGGCAAGCCCCTCCGCGAGCAAAAAAGAAAACCAACCACGAGGGTTGGTTTCTTTTTTGGTTGCGGAGATGGGATTTGAACCTCATGACCTCCGGGTTATGAGCCCGGCGAGCTACCAGACTGCTCCACTCCGCGATATTATTGGTGCCGGAAGCCGGGGTCGAACCGGTACGAGAAATTAATCTCACGGGATTTTAAGTCCCGGGCGTCTGCCAATTCCGCCATTCCGGCATAGCACGACCTGTGTACTTCCACAGCGCTTATCTATTATATCACTAAGAAACCCGATTGTCAAGTGTTTTTTTCTTTTTTTTGAAAAAA
>JAZORS010000054.1:0-12713 GCA_045656725.1 Eubacteriales bacterium
GTCCTACGGCTTCAAATACGTATTTGGTACGCTTCCCGCATCGCTCAAGACCGTTGAAATCACCAACTGCACTACCATTGCCGCCAATGCCTTCAAGGATGTAACCACCGTTTACGAGGTTATACTTCCCGAAAATCTGCAGAGCATCGGCAACGAGGCGTTCTACGGATGCTACAATCTCAAGACCATCACCATTCCCGCAGGTGTCAGCTCGATTGGCACGAAGGCATTCTACAACTGCTACACACTGGCTGAGGTAATCAACCACTCAAGCACCAGCTTCGCAAGCAACTGCAACCTGACCACTTATGCGCTTGTTACTCACAACGGCAACGAGAGCCTTATTGAGAACAAGGACGGCTTCTTATTCCTCACCAAGGGCACTACTGTCTATCTTATCGGCTACGTTGGTGACGCAACCGAGCTTGTACTGCCCACCACCGAGGAGAAATACACCGTTCGTCAGTATGCATTCTACTGCTTTAACATCACCTCGCTTCACATCAGTGCAAGCGTCAGCAAGATCGAGCAGTATGCCTTTGCAGAGTGCAAGTCGCTTGTGTCCTGCACGGCAGACGAGGGCGTAATCGCGCTCGGAAGCAATGCTTTTGGAAACTGCACGGCGCTAACGAGCATCTATTTCCCCAAGTCACTGGGATACAGCACTGCTCTTGCTACCGCTCTTAGCGGATGCACAAATATCACAAGCATCACGGTTGCAGAGGGACACGAGAGCCTGCACACCGCAAACAACTGTCTGATTTACATGCGTGGCTATGGCGAATATCGCAACGGTATCCTCTTCTATGCAGGCAAAGGCGCTACCGTTCCCCACGGCTTAAATATTCGCGAGATTGCAGAAAAGGCATTTATGGGTCATACCGATCTGACCGATCTGGTTCTCCCTGAGGGCTTAGAAAAGATCGGCTATGACGCATTCTCCGGCTGCACGAGTCTTAGAAGCGTAGTTTTCCCAAGCACGCTTAGGAACACCGGCAGACGCAGCTTCGAAGACTGCACGGCTCTTGTCAGCGTTACTTTCAACGATAATCTCACGACCATTGAAGAGGCCTTGTTCCGCGGTTGCATAGGTCTTAAGACTATCACCATCACCTCCAATATTACCTCCATTGAAACACAGGCGTTCTTTGGTTGTACAAATCTTATCGAGGTTGTCAATAAGTCCCAGCTTACCATTAAAAAGGGAGAAGCTAACACCAATGGCCACATCGGCTACTACGCGCTTGAGGTTCATAACGGCGACAGCAAGATCGACAATGTGAACGGATTCCTCTTCTATCCCACCGAAAGCGGTGTTTACCTTGTCGGCTACGTTGGCTCCGACAGCACCATCACCTTGCCCGAGAACTACAAGGGCGAAAGCTACGCTCTTTATAAGGGCGCCTTTGCAGGCGTGCAGGCTGACGCCGTAGTGCTGCAGGGTGTTACGGAAATCGGTACCGATGCCTTTTCGGGTGCTCTGGTGAAAACGATTATCATCACAGACTCGGTTAAAACTATCGGCGATTATGCATTCCGCAACTGCACGGGTCTGACATCTCTCGTTATTCCCTCCACCGTTACTTCTATCGGCAGAGGAATCCTTAACGGATGTACGAGCCTTGTAGAGCTTACCGTGCCCTACCTTGGAAAAACGGCAGAAGAAGGCTCTACCCTTGGTCACCTCTTCGGTACAACCACCAGCGCCGCAAACACCAACGTTCCCGCAACGCTCGAAAGACTAACGGTTACCGGAAGCGAGCTGAAAAACAGCGCACTGTACAACTGCCAGTACCTGAAAGAGGTTTACCTGCCCAACGCAACCTCAATCGGCAACAGTGCTTTCGAAAGGTGCAACGCACTTACCAAGGTAAGCATTCCTAACCTTACGGTTGTGGGCAATAAAGCATTCTATATGTGTAAATCTCTCACCGAGATTGACTTGGCGAATGCAACCCAGATCGGCGACTACGCCTTCTATGGCTGTGAGTCTCTTAAGGAGCTAGTTATTCCCGATACCGTAACGAGCATCGGCTCCTACATTCTTCAAAACTGCACCTCTCTCGAAAGCCTCACCGTTCCCTTTATCGGTGCAAGCATAACCGAGAACAAGACCTTCGGCTACTTCTTCGGTGCCAACTCCTATGGAGATCACTCAAGAATTCAACCCACTACTCTTAAGCATGTTGTCGTAACCAAGGCTACCGACCTTGTAAACCAAGTATTCGCCAACTTTACCATTCTGGAAAGCATCACTCTTCCCACCGCAATGAATTCTATCGGCGGTATGGCATTCTACAACTGCACAGCTTTGAAGAACCTTACCCTTCCCTCCACGCTTAACTCACTTGGAGCGACTGCATTCGGCAACTGCACAAGCCTTACCGAAATCAAGCTTCCCGAGGGATTGACCTCTCTTCCCACAACACCCTTCGAGGGCTCGAAGATTGAGAGCATCATTCTTCCCGAAAGCCTGACAAGAATTGAAAACGGTGCCTTTAAGAATTGCCAGATCAAGAGCATAACTCTTCCGAAAAACCTTACCTACATCGGAAATAGTGCCTTTGAAAACTGCACAGTCCTTGAAACCGTCGTGCTTAACTCTACAAATCTTGCAAGCGTTGGCGAATATATCTTCCTCGGCGCGGGCAAGGCAGGAAACGGAATCACGCTGATCGTCGGCAAGGACGTTACGGCAATTCCCGCAAACTTCTTCAACGGCTATAAGAACAACAGCACCACCGGCGTTCCCAAGCTTGTTGCCGTTATCTTTGAGGAAGGCAGTGCTTGCACCGTAATCGGTGAAAAGGCATTCTATTATTGCTCGGGACTTACCGAAATCGCCCTGCCCGAAGGACTTGCCGAGATTGGTCAGTACGCCTTTGCAGGAACCGGACTTACCGAAATCACCTTACCCGAATCGATCACCGCTATCGGCAATTATGCGTTCTATTACTCCGGCGTTGCAAAAATCAACTTTGCCGAAAACGGCAAGCTTGAAAGCATCGGCTCGTTGGTATTTGCATACTCCGCAATCACCGAGCTGACACTGCCGAATAGCGTTACCTCAATCGGAAGTAGCGCATTCTACGGTTGCGCATCGCTTAAACGCATCGTACTTGGCGAGAATCTGACCTCCATCGGCAACCAGGCATTCCGCGCTTGCACGGCTGTGGAGGAGATCTACTACGGCGCAACTAATCTTTCAGACCTGGCAAGTAGCGCAAACGCATTCTTCGAGGTAGGCAAAACCAGCGGTAGCGTAACGATCACCATTGCGGCGGGCGTAACGCGCATTCCCGCATACCTCTTCTATTCCTCAAATGCCGGATCCTACAGCAACTACGTTACGGCAATTATATTTGAGGAAGGAAGCGTATGCACCGAGATTGGCAATTCTGCCTTCGCGAAGTTCAACTCGCTCCTTTCCGTCAACCTGCCCGAGGGCTTAAAGGTCATCGGTAATAGTGCCTTCTCCGAAGCAAGAAGCCTGAAGACTCTGACGCTTCCCTCAACGCTTGAAACCATTGGAAGCGGTGCATTCTCCTCCTGTACGTCGCTCACTAAAATCGTCGTTCCCGACAGCGTAACCTACATCGGAAGCGGCGCATTCGGACACTGTACTGCACTGAAGGAAATCACCATTCCCTTTATCGGCGAACAGAAGAAGACTGAAAATGATGAAAACCAGTATCCCTTCGGCTACATCTTCGGCACCTCTATTAGTGTCCGGGATCCCGAGCAGGAATACTACGGCGCAGATATGGCGCTCACCACCACAAAATACGCTGTTCCCTCGACGCTGAGCAAGGTTACCGTTACCGGCGGTGACGTACTGCACGGTGCATTTATGAACTGCAATAGCATTAAAACCATCATCCTGCCGAGCAGTGCAACGATGATCGGAGCCAAGGCATTCTACAACTGCAGCTCACTCTCAAGCATCACCATTCCCAACGGTGTAAAAAAGATTGGAGATGATGCTTTTCATTACGTAAAGTTTTCGAGCATCACTATCCCCGCATCGGTAACCGAGCTGGGTGAGGATATGTTCTACGGATGTACATACCTGAAATCCATAACCTTTATCGATTCACAGAACTGGTATTATTACAGAAGCAGCTCACCCGAGAGTCTGACGGCATACAATGCCTCAAGCTCCTCCGGCAACGCGACCTTCTTCAGAACCGGCGATGGACGTTATAGACTTTGGATCAAGGTGGTTCCCAAATCAAACTAAACGCAACATTTCCCGGGGCTGTCTAATTTAGGCATAACCAAACAAAAAACGAGGTAGATATTGCAAAATTACGCAACGTCTATCTCGTTTTTATCATTTTTCTTATAATTAAGTTTGCAGAGAGAATAAAGAGTGGTACTGTGTTAAACAATACCACTCTGTTTTTTATTCGATGATGCCAAAATGCGAAGCCGGGGCGAACGGATTTTAGGCAGAAAGCTTCGTTCTTCGACCGAGAGACGTATATCATACGTCGGAGGGAGAAAACGGAACTAGAATAAAAAATTACAATACTTTGGAGAAAAACGGAGTTTTTCAACCTTAATATTTTCAAATTAGAACAAATAATGAAAAGGGGCACTGTGTTAACCACAATACCCTATTTTTTATTCGTTTATGCCAAAATGCGAAAGCCTCTTTATGACTTTTTCATGAGGCGGTAATAAAACTCTACGATTGAAGATACGTTATCAATGGAAATCCTCTCGTTGTTTCCGTGAACACCCGCATTTTCTTCCTTGGTTAATGAATAAGGAGAGAAGCGGTAAACCTTATCGGAAACGCGGCTCCAATGCCTTGAATCCGAGCAGGCAGGCATAAGATAGGGTGAAACCGTAAGTCCGCCGAAGCTTTCCTTTATCGCTTTTTCTACACGGCGGTATGCCTCGCACGCCAAGGAAGAAACCGCTGACGGCTCCTGACCGCCAAGCGCTTTAATTTCAATTCTTCCATCATTTACCGTGCGTTTTATGCGAAGAAGCGCGCTTTCCATGCTTTCCCCGGGCATAATACGGAGATTCGAGGTCATACGCGCCCGTGGCGGAATAACGTTGAGTCCGTGCGAGCCCTCCATCTCTGTAAATGCAAGCGTGGTTCTGAACATTGCGTTTGTCTGACCTCCGCTTCTTTTAGCTATAAAATTAAGAATCGGAGCGAAAAACCACATATTAGAGAAAATCAAGCGGTAAAAGAATGTGGATTTTCTGCCGAGGGTGTTTATCATTTCCTTGACCGGCAAGGTCAATCTAAAAGGAAACGGCTTTCCTTCAACACGTAAAACTGCACGCGCGAGTATGCCGGCCGGCGTTACTCTTGGGGGCGCTGATGCGTGACCGCCGCCACCGTTGACGGAATATTCAACGTTAAGCATTCCCTTTTCGGCAATTCCAACAACGGCACATTTTTCGCTTACACCCGGAAAAAGATCGCTTATTATAGCACCGCCCTCATCGACTACAAGAGCCGGCTCAATCCCCTTTCCTGTTATATAACGTACTATTGAATTTGCGCCCTCGCCGCTGATTTCCTCATCACCTGCGAAAGCAAAATATATATCGTTTTCGGGAACGAAGCCCTCTTTCATCAAGCTTTCCGCCGCAAAAAGAATTCCGTTCAGCGTTCCTTTGGTATCAAGCGTTCCGCGGCCGTATACAAATCCGCCCTCGACCTCGCCCGAAAACGCAGGCCTTTCCCATTTTTCCTCATCCGCACTCACCACGTCGTAATGCGCCATAAGAACGGTGGGATTTTTCTCGCTCTTTCCCTGCCACCTATAAAGAAGCGCTCTTTTATTTGGGCTGGAAAACTCGCATTTTTCGTGAAGAAGCGGAAAAAGTGTGGGCAAAAGCATTTTGAATTTTTCAAATTCGCCCTCGTCCTCATTTTCGGGATTTTTATCTGACACGGTTTTGCATTTGATCATCTCCGAAAGAGAAGCCGCCGCCTTTTCCCTATCAAAAGTAACGGGATAAACGTCAAGAGCTTCCGTTTTTTTTGGAACAAAAAGGAGGGTTCTTATGAAAATGACGGCAACAAGAACTGCAAGAATTGCAAGAACTATATAAAGTGCTATCATAAAAACTCTCCTTAAATTTATTATTCGGTTGAACTTTTAAAATTTAATTGTGAAAAAGCTTTTTGGTCTGGTATTTAGGCTCGCAGGTGAGCTTTGCGCCAAGCTTTCTGAATACGTCTGTATCAACTTGGGCAAGAATTACCGTGGAGTGAACCTCTGCATTGCGAATTTGAGGCAAAACGTCAAGAGCTCGCTTTGCGGATTCGCTGTTTACCGCAGTTATCGAAAGTGCGATAAGAACCTCATCGGTATGGAGTCTGGGATTATGATTGCCAAGATGCTCGGTTTTTAATCGCTGAATAGGCTCAAGAATTTCGGGAGCTATAATATCCTCAAAGGGATTGATACCCGCAAGAGCTTTAAGCGCATTAAGAAGCGCCGCCGAGGAAGCTCCGAGAAGCGAGCTTGTCTTTCCTGTTACGATTCTGCCGTCGTTAAGCTCAATGGCAACGGCAGGAGCTCCGGCGGTTTCCTCGGATTTACTTAAAGCCGCGCTTATACAGGGGCGATCTTTTAAGTGATCAACTCCAAGCTTTTGAAGAAGAAGCTCTATTTTCTGAACCTCAACGTCACTGCCCGTGCCCTTTCTCTGATTGGCAAGAGCGCCGTAATATCTTCTTATTATCTCCTGCGTTGCGGCAGATCTGACTGCAATATCGTCATAAATGCAGAATCCCGCCATATTTACGCCCATATCCGTCGGGGATTTATAGGGACATTCGCCGAGAATCTGCCTGAGGGTTGCTTGAAGCACGGGAAAAACCTCGATATCACGGTTATAGTTAACCGTTGTTTCTCCGTACGCTTCAAGGTGAAACGGGTCTATCATATTCATATCGGCAAGGTCGGCTGTTGCCGCCTCGTAAGCAAGGTTTACGGGATGCGAAAGCGGAATATTCCATATCGGGAAGGTTTCAAACTTCGCGTAGCCGGATTTTTTACCGAGCTTGCTTTCGTGATATATTTGAGAGAGGCAGGTTGCCATTTTGCCGGAGCCCGGGCCGGGTGCGGTTACAACAACGAGTGAGCGCGAGGTTTCCGCATACTCGTTTTTACCGAAGCCCTCGTCGGATACGATTTTTGAAATGTTATGGGGATACCCCTCAATATCGTAGTGCTTATATACCTTTATTCCAAGCTTTTCAAGCTTCTGCCTGAATGCGTCTGCAACGGAGCTCGACGTATATCTTGTCATTACGACAGAGCCGACGTAAAGCCCGTAACCACGGAATGCGTCAATAAGCCGAAGCACGTCAAGGTCATAGGTGATGCCAAGGTCGCCTCTTACCTTGTTTTTTTCTATATCTGCTGTATTTATGGCGATAATTATTTCCGCCTCGTCTTTAAGCTCGATAAGCATTTTAATTTTACTGTCAGGAGCAAAGCCGGGCAAAACGCGCGAGGCATGAAAATCGTCAAAAAGCTTACCTCCGAATTCAAGATAAAGCTTCTCTCCAAAGAGCGCGATTCGCTTTTTGATATTGCTCGATTGCAGTTTCAGATATTTGTCGTTATCAAACCCTTCTTTAAACATTGCTTCGACCTCTCATAAAAAATACACATTCATTTTACCACAAACGCGAGTGAATTTCAACAAATTTTCAAAAATTAAAATTAAATTACTTACAAAAATTTACGTAAAATTTGAGCATATTAAATAAATAAATTTTCGTTCACAAAAAAGTGTTGTATTTACTTCCGAAAAATGGTACAATTACTATATATCAAAACCGATATAAAATAAAAACACCCCGATGAAATCGGCATGGAGCTACTTATGGATAAAGAAAATATTTTTGACAGAGAATATACGGAAAATTCCGATAATCTTTTTGACGGCCCTACCTGGAATCCCGGCTCAAACGGAGGCGGCGGTCATTCGCGCGGATTTGAGGACATTGCGGTAAGGGAAGCTAAGCGCGCCTTTTCGCGCTTCGGTCTTGCGCTTTTCATATATCTTCTTGCGGCAAATGCCGTAATACTGCTTGCCGAGATACTTTTACCTGTTATTTTCCCTGATACTTTTGAAAAAATAAGAGAGTCTTACCTTTATACTTGGGGAATGAACACCCTCTCACTTTACATTATAGCATTCCCTATTCTTTTCCTTATCGTTAATAAACTGCCCTCGGCAAAGCGCGAGAAAAAGAATATGAAATTCAAGGAATTCATCGCAACATTTGCCGTAGCACAGCTTTTTATGTATATCGGAAATTATATAGGCGTTGTCTTGAATTCATTTTTCAGCACAATCCTCGGACACGAAATTACAAACCAAACGTCAGAGCTCATCGAGAACTCCCCGATATGGATAGTTGCGGTAATGGTTGTCGTTTTAGCTCCGATATTCGAAGAATTGATTTTCAGAAAACTCCTTATTGACAAGCTTTCACGATTCGGCGACACTGTGGCAATTATCGCATCTGCCGTTGCCTTCGGTCTTTTTCACGGCAATTTTTATCAGTTCTTTTATGCGGCGGCGCTCGGCGCGCTTCTTGCTTACATCTACGTTAAAACAGGAAAGGTGCGCTATACCGTTCTGATGCACGCGCTTATAAATTTAGTCGGCTCTATTGCCGTTTTCCCCGTAATAGACGCGCAGGAAATAATCCTTTCTTTTGCGGAAGGCAGCTTCAATCCCCAAACAGCAGAAGAAATGCGTGAATTCATAAACGCCATTATAATTATGTCCTCGTATTCTATAATCCAACTCACCCTGGTCGGAATCGGAGTTTATGCGCTACTTAACGCTGTGCGCGCAAAAATGATAAAGGTAGAGAGGATTCCCGAAATACGCATCCCACGCCACAGAATCACCTCTGCTACGCTTGGCAACACCGGAGCAATACTTTTTATTTTCATTTCCGCTTTAACTGTGCTGGCAAGCATATTCGTTGTATGATGTAAATATTTATTTACCTAAAACAAGGATGATATGAGAAACAAAAAATTCAAAACTCTTTACACGGGGTATCTGGAATCCTTTAATAAAGAAGCTCCGCTAAAAGAATATCCCCGCCCGCAGATGGTAAGAGATTCTTACTTCAATCTTAACGGAACATGGCATTTTTCCGTGTCGGAGGGCGAATGCGAACCGCAGGAATACACAGAAACAATCACCGTTCCCTATCCGCCGGAAAGCGCGCTTTCCGGAATTGAGCGACGCATAAATAAAAACGAAAAACTCTACTACAAAAAAACATTTACCCTGCCTGACGGCTTCATTAAAAACCGCGTTATTTTACACTTCGGCGCTGTCGACCAGGAGTGCCGTGTTAAATTAAACGGCAAATTTATCGGAACGCACGAGGGCGGATACACTCCCTTTTCATTTGATATAACGGATTTTCTCAAAGACGGTGAAAACACACTTACAGTCAAGGTTAGGGACTCGCTTGACTTAAAATATCCCTACGGAAAGCAAAAGGTCAATCGAGGCGGCATGTGGTACACTCCCGTATCGGGAATCTGGCAGACCGTATGGCTTGAAAGCATACCCAAAAATTCAATCAGGTCACTTCGGATAAGCTCCGATATGAAATCGGCAAAAATCACCATCGATGCTCCCTTCGGCGAAAAGAAAATCACAATTCACTCTGAGGGCGTCAGCGCAGTATTTTCGGGAAACGAATTCATATTCACTCCAAAAGAGCCGAAGCTTTGGTCTCCCGAATCCCCTTTTCTTTATCACTTTACACTTGAAACCAAAGACGATAAGATAGACAGCTATTTCGCGCTTCGAAAAATCGGTGTTACAAAAACAGACGGCAAAGCCCGTCTTACACTTAACGGTGAGCCCTATCTTTTCTCCGGGCTTCTTGACCAGGGATATTTTCCCGACGGAATTTTTACTCCCGCCGACTACAAGGCATACGAGGATGATATTACAGTCGCAAAATCGCTTGGCTTCAATATGTTAAGAAAGCATATTAAAATAGAGCCGCAGATTTTTTATCACCTCTGTGACAAGCCCGGCATGGTAGTTTTTCAGGATATGGTGAATAACTCCGATTATTCATTCCTGCGTGATACTGCCCTTCCCACTCTCGGCATAAAACGCCTTTCTGACAGGAAGATGCACAAAAATGCGGAATCAAGGGAAATTTTCACCGATACGATGAAAGAAACGGTAAAGCTGCTTGAAAATTCACCCTCGGTCTTGTACTACACGATTTTCAACGAGGGCTGGGGACAGTTTTCTGCTGACGAAAATTACAGAACAGCAAAAGCGCTTGATCCGACAAGAATTTACGACGCGACATCGGGCTGGTTTTTTGAAAATGAAAGCGACGTTGACTCGCATCACGTCTATTTTAAAAAAGCAAAGCTTAACTGGGACGGAAAGAGGCCGCTTGTTCTTTCGGAATTCGGCGGCTACTCATTAAGAATAGAAGGCCACCTTTACGGTCCGAAAAATTACGGATACAGGATTTTCAGCTCCAATGAGGAATACGAAAGAGCTGTAATTTCGCTTTATGAAAATGAAATTCTGACACTCGCCAAAGCCGGCATATCGGCTCTCGTATATACCCAGCTTTCAGACGTGGAGGACGAAACCAACGGTTTTGTTACCTACGACAGACGTAAAATCAAGATTGACTCCGATAAAATGCGCCGTATGAATTTTGAGCTTTACCGCGCGTCAAACTACAAAAAATAAGTGTTCCATCACGGAATAAATCGTTGTTTTATACCATTTTTCAAACTTTTAAGATAGGAATTGCACTATGAAACTTTTAATTGCGTCAGACATACACGGAGATATTGAATGCTGCGAAAAGACGTTCGCGGCATTTGAACGGGAAGGAGCGGACAAGTTCCTCTTGCTCGGCGACCTTCTTTATCACGGACCGAGAAACAATCTTCCCGATAGCTATATGCCGAAAAAGGTTATCGAGCTTCTTAATTCAAACAAGGACAAGATACTTGCCGTCAGAGGCAACTGCGACACAGAGGTCGACCAGATGGTGCTTGATTTTCCCATTCTTGCCGACTACGCGTACCTTTTTCTTGACGGTCTTTCCGTTATTGCGACACACGGGCACAAATTCAACCCCGATTCTCCGCCGCCAATGAAAAAGGGAGAAATTCTCATCACCGGGCACACACACGTTTATGCCTCACTCGCCTTTGGCAACGATAACCGTTATCTCAACCCCGGCTCTGTTACATTACCCAAAAACGGCAATCCTAAAACTTACATCGTTTACGAAAACAGATGCTTCACCGTGAAAACCTTTGACGGAGGCGTTGTTTCGGAAACCGCATTTTAAGCTTTTAACGCAAAACCGCTTACTAACCGCATTTATCCCGATTTTTCGGACGGTGTAGGCGGTTTTTCTTTTGATTTTCCAGAGAGCGCGAGCTTTTAACAATCTTCTTCTACTTTGGCATACACTTTAAAGACGGAGAAGAAAGGAGAAAGCGATGAACGAATACGTTTATTACAATGGCAAACGCGGAAAATGGGGAGAAATAAGCATACCGTTATCCGACAGAGCGATTTTTTTCGGCGATGCGGTATACGACGCCGCCCTCGGCGCATCAGGAAAAATCTACCACGAAAATTTACATAATGAGAGATTTTTCGGGAACATACGGGCAACAGGTCTGAATTTAGACATGTCCGAAAGTGATTTTTCCGAGCTTCTCAAGTGCGTAGCTGTGGAATCCGGTTTTCAGAAATTCTTTATGTATTATCAGCTATCCGGATACCTTGACGAGCGTCTGCACGCGCCGAGGGATGAAAAACGCTCAAATCTTCTTATAACCGTAAAGCCGTTTGAACCAATCAAAAAAGAGCTTTCCTTAATAAGCACGCCTGACAGGCGGCACAGCATGTGCCACATAAAAACGACGAATTTGCTCGGCTCTGTTATCGCTTCGGAGGAGGCGTACAGTTCCGGGGCTGACGAAGCGGTTTTCTATCGCGGAAGCTACGTTACCGAGTGCGCACATTCAAATATTTCAATCATGAAAAACGGCGAGCTTATCACTCACCCGCGCTCCGAATATATCCTTCCCGGAATAATGAGAGGCGAGATGATACGGGTTGCAAAAAATCTCGGCATCGAGGTAAGAGAGCGCCCGTTTTCCCTCTCGGAGCTTTATTCAGCCGACGACGTTATCGTGACGAGCACCTCAAAAATCGCACTACGCGCAAGCGAACTGAATTCTGTGCCGATTTCACTCGGAAATCATACCGAAGCAGATGAAATTATGGGCATTTTGCGCAAGGAATTTGATAATTTTTGTAACATTTGATAAAATTTTCACAATTTCGCTGTAAAATACTGAAAAACTCGATTTTTGACTTGAATTTTGCGCTTATGCGTGTTATAATATATTGGATAAAGTGCGAGAACTTGTCTTTCGCGCGCAATTTTACAGTGATTTTTAAGTTATTTAGGAGGAAAATACAATGGTTAAAAAGCTTTCAAGCATTCCTTTTAACGGCACTCCCGAGCAGGAGAAGAAGCTCGCCGAGATAATCGCGGCAAAGAAGCACGACAAGAGCTTGGTTATGTCCGTTATGCAGGATGCTCAGGAAATCTACGGATACCTTCCTATGGAGGTTCAGAATATGATAGCAGAGGGTATGGAAGTGCCGCTTGAAAA
>JAZORS010000055.1:0-3498 GCA_045656725.1 Eubacteriales bacterium
GCATCTCCAAATCCTCCGAGATAATCGATATGTCAATTCAGCTCGGAATAGTTGAAAAGAGCGGCGCATGGTTCTATTATGACGGAGAGCGTCTTGGACAGGGCAAGGATAACGTCAGAAAGCTTATCGAAAGCGATAAGGAGCTTATGGACAAGCTCGAAGGCCTTGTGAAAGATAAGGTTCAAAACAGCGATTTTGATTCTGATGCGCAGCTTTCCGAGGACGATTTTGAAATCGAGGATTTTGACGCAGACCTTTGATGAGGTGCGCGGAACGTCGGTAAGATGTTTTTTCGGTGCAGAAGTTTAGTTTTTTGTTTGGAGATATAAGGTGAAGCTCAAAGCTATTCGCAAATCAAATGCCAAGGGATATTTGATTCTCCTTGTCGGTGAAGGAAAGACGAATGAAAATTTTTCCGTCAGCGAAAATCAGTATCGCGCCGTTGGCTCGCCAAAGGTTGGCGAGGAGCTTTCGGAGGACGCGGTTTATTTGCTCGGCTCGTATAAGGAATATAATCTTGCCGAAAAGCGCGCCCTCGGAATTTTATCATACGGTGACAATAGCGAAAAACAACTCATAAATAAGCTTTTTCGCGCGGGCTTTTCAAAGAAAACGGCAGAAGCCGTAACGGCAAGAATGAAGGAACTCTCGTACATCGACGAGGAAAAGCAGCTTCGCCGTCTTATTGCCGCTGAGGTGAATTCGAATCTTTCGGGCCCGAAGAAATTTACAGCAAAGCTTTACGCAAAGGGCTACTCCGTGTCAAAAATAAAGGCAGTAACAGAGGAGCTCGTTCTTTCGGGTGAAATAGATTTTCAAAAAGCTAAGATGGCTCTTATCGAAAAATTTGCCCCGGAAAACGAAGAAATGAAAAAAGCGCTTTTTTATAAGCGAGGATTCTTATAAATATAAAAAGCTCGGGTAGCTTCCAAACGGATTGCCCGAGCTTTTTTATATGAATTTTTTTGTTATGACATATAGAAGGTTAAATCTCCGTACGTCGGCATCGGCCACGCCTCGCGCGAGGTGAGAACCTCCATTGAGTCAACCGCGCGGCGCAGAACTTGCATTTTGCTCTCAACCGTATTCTTGTAATAGAAAGCAGCCTCCGCATCGGATTTTTTAGCCATAGCGATGCTAACCGCCTTTTCAAGCGAATTATACGCCTCGTAGGTTTTCGTGATAAGGTCGGAAAGCTTTTCGATAATATCGCACTCACAGGAAGCATCGATAGCTCTTATTGCCGCGCGCTTTGCCACGACTGCCTCGGAAAGCGAATGAACGTATTTTGAAACGGCGGGAATTACGTCTCTTATCGTAATTTCAAGCATCGTGCGAGCTTCAATGTTTTTAACTTTTCTGTAATTCTCGAAAAGTATCTCGCGCCTTGACGCCATCTCAACCTCGCTCATAACGCCGAAGCTTGTAAACAGATTAACGTTCTTTTCGTCTGTGAAGTGCGCGTAGGCTTCGGGAGCAGTTTTGAAATTGGAAAGTCCGCGCTCCTTTGCCTCCTCCTCCCACTCCTTCGAGTAAGAGTTGCCGGAGAAGAGGATTCTCTTGTGCTTCTTGAAGGTGTCGTGAATAAGCTTGTCAAGGTCCTCATCAAAATTAGAAGAAGCTTCAAGCTTGTCCGCAAACTCGTGGAACGAATTGGCAACGGCAGTGTTGAGAACTATGTTAGCCATAGCAATGTTCTGCGATGAGCCAATCATTCTGAACTCAAATTTATTGCCCGTAAAAGCAAAGGGCGATGTTCTGTTTCTGTCGGTGGAATCCTGTCTGATAGCGGGAACGCTGGCAACGCCGAAGGACATATATTTAGTGTCGCGGCGGCTGTATGCGGCATTCTCAACGATAGAATCAACTATCGTTTGAAGCTCGTCGCCAAGAGAAATCGAGATGATTGACGGGGGCGCCTCGTTTCCGCCAAGACGCTCGTCGTTTCCTGCCGTTGCGGCAGAGATTCGGAGAAGGTCCTGATAATCGTCAACCGCTTTAACTACCGCGGCGAGAATAAGAAGAAACTGCTTGTTTTCTCCGGGGTTTTTGCCCGGCTTCAAAAGGTTTTTGCCCTCGTCAGTGCCAAGCGACCAGTTGTTATGCTTGCCCGAGCCGTTTATTCCACGGAAGGGCTTTTCTGCAAGCAGACAGCTCATACCGTATTTCGGAGCAATTCTTTTCATAAGCTCCATTATAAGCAGGTTGTGGTCAACGGCAAGGTTGGTCGTTTCGTAAAGGGGCGCCAGCTCGTGCTGTGCGGGAGCTGTTTCGTTATGCTTCGTTTTAGAGGAGATGCCAAGCTTCCAAAGCTCGCGGTCAAGCTCCTGCATAAACGCGCTTACCTTGGGGCGGAGAGCTCCGAAATAATGGTCTTCCATCTCCTGTCCCTTTATAGCGGAAGCGCCGAAAAGGGTTCTGCCGCAGTAATAAAGGTCGCGTCTTGCCTTGAAATGCTCCTCGCTGACGAGGAAATATTCCTGCTCCGCGCCAACGGTTGTCGTTATTCTTTCAGCCGTGGTGTTACCGAAAAGGCGAACGATTCTGAGCCCCTCGCAGCTTACTGCATTCATTGAACGCAAAAGCGGAGTTTTTGTATCGAGCGCCTCACCCGTGTAAGAGCAAAAGGCGGTAGGTATGTAAAGAGAATTATCTTTTATAAAAGCATAAGAACCGGGATCCCATGCTGTGTAGCCGCGCGCCTCAAAGGTTGCGCGAAGTCCGCCGGAGGGGAATGAGGAAGCGTCCGGCTCGCCCTTTATAAGCTCCTTGCCGGAAAATTCCATTATCGCTTTTCCGTGTCCGACAGGGGTAAGGAATGCCTCGTGCTTTTCGGCTGTAACACCGGTTAAGGGTTGGAACCAGTGGGTAAAATGAGTTGCGCCGTGTTCTGTTGCCCAGTCTTTCATAGCACCGGCGACAACGTCGGCAATTCCGGCGTCAATTTCTTTTCCGGTTGCAACGGTTTCTATCAGCGACTTATAAACGTCCTTCGGAAGACGCTCTCTCATAACGTCCTCGCTGAAAACCATAGAAGCAAATATTTCCGGTATTCGTTCAGTCTTTTCCATCACGTTTTCCATTCCTTAAAAATCTTTGATATTTAATTATATAACATCTTTAATTAAAAGTCAAGTACCGACAAGTATTGACTTTCACCGATATAAATGTTATAATATACGAAGTTCGTGTCTGTCTGCTCGCAAGCAAGCACGAACGAGGTATATTTCAAGGAATGTGCGAAAAACTCAGGTTTTCGGTGTGGTGCCACCGGGCAACACGGTTAATTTTCGGCTGTCCGAAAATTAACAACACATAGATTATAATATACGAAGTTCGTGTCTGTCTGCTCGCAAGCAAGCACGAACGACTGTATTTCAAGGAATGTGCGAAAATCTGTGATTTTCGGAGTGGTGCTGTCAGGCAACACGGTTAATTTTAGAGTTCTCGAAAATTAACAACACATAGATTATAATATTGTAAACTCAAAAGGAGGTA
>JAZORS010000056.1:0-2344 GCA_045656725.1 Eubacteriales bacterium
GTTGTCTACTTGGGGCTGAACGTAAGAGGTGTGAGTATGAGTTGCGTTAAAGATTATTTTATCAAGGGGAAAGTCGATTTTTTTTGCGATTTTTTCTTTTGCAACATCGATGATGTGAGAATAAACACCGCCAAGGTCGCACGAGCAGATAATCATCTTCTCCTCGCCCGATTCAACGGCAAATGCCGTACAGGTGAGCGGTGAGTCAATGCTGTCCGAAACTCTTTCGTAGAACTGACCGGCAAGACGTATGGGCTCGTCGGGGGTAATATCTACCTCACTCCAACCAAGTTTGATTTTTTTCATTTCGTTTTTCCTTTCTTGTTAAGAAAATGTATTTTTGTTTTATTAAAACCATTTTGAAAGCTCACGGTCTTTCCTTACTACGATATATCCTACTATCGAGAATATGAAACAGAATCCCGCAAGACATAGCATTGCCAAGAAGAAATTCGTCCATCCGAAATTATCAAGAAGCGCTCCCGAAATGAACGGCATTAGCCCCGTACTTAAAGAGCCGATTCCATTTACGATAAGCGAGGATTTTGCCGGGCTTATGTAATTTTTCAGCTTCATCAGAGTGTTGTTTCCGTAAACTATATAGTAACAGCTTTGGAAAAATCTGAAAAGCAAACATAAGAGCATAGCGATAATGAAATTGCTCGCGTATCCAAAAACGAAGCCGAGAACTGTAAGAAGAACTATTGCACCGATAACGATTCCCGAAAGGAAAATGTTTCCATGTCTATCGTGATAGCCGTAAAGAACGAAGCTTGACGGAAATGCAACGATGGGAAGAACAAGAGTAAGAACAATGGAAAGCGAGTTTGGAAATTGGTGTATCTCGCTGAGCATATTGGGAATCCAGCTGTTTATTGCATGGCCAAGACCGTTTACTATAAAGGTTGAAACAAAGCAAAAGAAGAGAATTGCGCCGAACTTAACTTTGGGTTCTTTCGGAACGACGAATTCGTGATGGTCCTTCGTGTTTTCGATAACAGGAACCACTATCTCGTCGCCATTTGCTATGCATTTTTCAGTTTTCTTTATCTGAATCATGTAGTAAATAAGAGCCGGAAGAAGCAAAACGCCGAAGAAAACAAAGGTAACCTTCCACGAAAGAAAAGCTACGAAAAATCCGGCAAAGCCGTAGGCTATGGTGTTGGCTATGGCGAAACCGCCGTAAATAAGGCGGTTTGCGGAAGAAATACAGTCGTTTGGAATAAGCTTTCCTATGAAGTGGTTTATTCCACCCCAGGAAACAGCCTGCAAAACTCCGTTTATTCCGAAAAACAGCCAAACTTGCCAAAGCTCGTTTGTTAGTCCGATTAACACGTATAAAACTGCTGTAAGAACGGTAGTGATAACAAGAAAACGCTTGATATTCACCTTGTCCATTATGGCGGAGGTGAAAAACTGACCTATTCCGTAAGCGAAATAATAGACTGTAAGTCCTAGGGCGACGCTTGAACGCGTCGTGCCGAAATGGTCTATCATTTCAACCATTTGCGCCGTATAAGGAAGCTTGGCGGCGATTCCCGCTACGTAATAGAGAAAGGCAGAAAATATTAGAATTTTATACTGCTTTCCGTACTTGTATTTTAAAAGCGGAGATTCCGTTTTTACATGACCGTTTTCTTTTGTTGAAGAATGCATTTTCTTTTTTCTTTCCCCCATAAATCAGAACATCTTATTGATTTGTTTGAGGGTTTCTCTGACAAGAATTTCTCCGCCCTCGTGGCCGGTATTGCCGCTTGAAATGTAAGCTGAATAGTGGCTTCCCGCTTCCGCCTTTTTGGTGGGAAGATATCCCTTGACATCGCAGGCAAGCTGAATCAAGAAGGTCTGCTTTGCCTTGCTTCTTGCTCTTATCTGGTTTCCGTAATCAAGGAAGAGCTCGTAGGGGTTGGTTGCTATCGCAATATCACCGAAGCGGATTATATGTACCTCTATCTCGTAATTGTCAACGGTCTGCTGGCGGTTGTATCTGTCAACGATACCGGAATAAATGTGAAGACGGGCAGTATCCTCATAGCTGATAGTTTTACCGCGGTTTTTCTCGATAAATGCATTTATCTTTTCAACTGCGTCCTCGTATTCCGCAATAGTAGCTCTTCTGAGGGGCTGGAGAAGATTTATCGTTTCGTGAACGAGTATTGCCTCGTCGAGCATTTCACCGTCAAGCTCCTCGTAAACCGAGATTATCTCGTTAGACACTCTCTTACCGACAAGGTTAAGTCCGCTCTTATCGTACATAGAGGGGTCAGCACGTCTTTCAACGGGGTAGTAGTGCTTGATGTTAGGGTCTTTAAGGGGGGTTTCGGGGTCAACCCAGCGGATAAGG
>JAZORS010000057.1:0-2317 GCA_045656725.1 Eubacteriales bacterium
CGCCGCCACGCCCGACCTTCTTCGCGGCATCGTTGCCATTCGCAAAATCCATCTGCGCGCCCTTGCCGAAACGGGATTTAGCTGTGCGGACGAAATGCTCTACCCCGAAAACTACCGCTATCTTTCGGACATCCTTTCCTATGTTGCCATAGGCGCGCGCTCGGTGGAAAATCAGTTTCACCGTCTGACCGCATCGGGACTTGATATCCCCGTAGGAATGAAAAACCCAACAAGCGGAGATATATCGGTAATGCTGAATTCGATAACGGCGGCACAGCACTCGCACGTTTTTGCATACCGCGGCTGGGAGGTAAAAAGCGAGGGCAACCCCTACACGCACGCTATACTGCGCGGATACGTTGACAAGCTCGGAAAATCACACCCCAACTATCATTTTGAGGACCTTTATAATCTATATAGTGCGTATTCCTCGTGCGGCTTGAAAAATCCTGCCGTTATTATAGATACCAACCACTCCAATTCCGGAAAGCAGTATCTTGAACAGCCGAGAATCGCGAAGGAAATTCTGCACAGCAGGCGCTATTCGCCTGAGGTGAAATCACTTGTTAAAGGTCTTATGATAGAGAGCTATATCGAGGACGGAGCGCAGAAAATATCCGACTGCGAAACCTACGGAAAATCTATCACCGACCCATGCCTTGGCTGGGAGAAAACGGAAAAGCTTATTTACGAAATGGCAGATTCACTTTAATAAAATAAACAACGGTAGAGGCACAGAATTGTACTTCTACCGTTGTTTTTTATTAGATTATGCCTGAATGCGACAGCCCTTTCTATAATCAGTAGAGGGTTGATAAATACCTTTCGCCCGAATCGGGGAAAAGGACAACTACCGTTTTGTCAGCAAATTCCTCGTTTTTTGCGAGCTCCAGCGCGGCATAAAGCGCAGCACCCGAGGAAATTCCGACGGTAAAGCCCTCGGTTTTTCCGACGAGCTTTGCAAGCTCTGTCGCCTTTTCATCGTCAACTTTTATGACTTTGTCATAAACCGATGTATCAAGAGTTTTCGGAACGAAGCCCGCGCCTATGCCCTGAATTCCGTGAGGCGCGGCGCACCCTCCCGAAAGAACCGCGGATTTCGAGGGCTCTGCCGCAACGATTTTGATACTCGGATTTTTCTCTTTAAGAAATCTTCCGACACCGCTTAAAGTGCCGCCCGTTCCGACACCCGCTACGAATGCCGCGAGCTCTCCTTCCGTATCCTCATATATTTCGGGGCCCGTTGTTTCGTAGTGAATTTTCGGGTTTTCGGGGTTTTCAAACTGCGAGGGAATATAGGCGTTACCTATCTTTTCTTTAAGCTCTTCGGCGGCTTCAATCGCGCCCCTCATTCCGAGCGCACCGTCTGTAAGAACAAGCTCCGCGCCGTATGCCGACATAAGCTTTCTGCGCTCGGGCGACATTGAGTCGGGCATAACTATAATTACCTTATATCCGCGTGATGCCGCAACGGATGCAAGACCTATTCCCGTGTTTCCGCTGGTAGGCTCGATTATAACGGTGTTTTTATCGATTTTGCCTTCCCTCTCGGCGCTGTCTATCAACGCCTTTGCCACTCTGTCCTTAACCGAGCCTGCGGGATTGAAATATTCAAGCTTTGCAAGGATTTTTGCACGGCTGTTAAACATTTTCTCAATTCCGAAAAGGCGCACAAGCGGGGTTTTTCCTATTAGCTCATCTACTGAATTGTATATTTTCATTTTCTAACTCCAAATTTAATTCGAATACGAAAATTCTTCGTCAAACCATAACATCCTTGCCTCTACCCACTCAAGAGTTTTATTAAACTCATTTTTATAAAAAACTATGGGCGAATAAAAGTACCACTTAAAATGATTTTTGCGGGCGGCCTTTAAAATTTCGTCACGTCCTTCTGAAAATTCAACAAGAGCAGCCTCTATGTCGGGGTGAATCTCACGCCAACGCAAAGAAACGTATTTTCTGTACTCCGGGGAAGCATTATAAACGGACGCAAACCAATGGTCAACGCTTCTGAATCCCTCGGTTGCATTTTTATAGGCGTTTCGATTCGAACCGAATGACGGACCTCTCGCCGCCCAGTCAAAGTCCCAAAGAGGCCCCATAACAAGAACACCGTCAGAGCTTTTACTCATATAAACCGATTTCCAGTTTATTTCGGGCTGTCCCATAAGCTCCTCGATTATATAATAATCGGTAAATGCCTGAACGTCAATATACCGACAAAGCTCGTCAAGAGTGACACCGTCTTGTCTGACAAGAAAATCTACGGTTTCGATGTAATTCTTGATATAATTAAACTGCTCGTCACTGTATC
>JAZORS010000058.1:0-3129 GCA_045656725.1 Eubacteriales bacterium
GTCCGACCCCAACCCCAACGCCGTAGTTTATATCCTCGACTCAAAGGACGATATTATAAGAAAATTTAAAAGAGCCGTTACGGATTCGGAAGCGTGCGTTAAATATTCGCCCGACAAGCCCGGCGTTTCAAACCTTATGACTATCTACCGTGCCTTTTCCGGCAAAAGCTTCGAGGAAATCGAAAAAGAGTTTGACGGTCAGGGATACGGCGAATTTAAGTTAGCCCTCGGCGAGCTTGCGGCAGATGCCCTCAAGCCCGTAAGAGACGAATTTGCACGTCTTATGCAAGACAAGGCGCACCTTGAAGCCGTTATGAAGCAGGGCAGTGAGGAAGCCGCCTACTATGCAAGGCGCACAATGTCCAAGGTCAGAAGAAAAATCGGCTTTGTAAACTAAATTTTACAATTATATAGCAAAAAAGCTTTGGGGTTTTCCCAAAGCTTTTTTATTTTTATTAACACGGGTGGCATGTTTTAGAGTGATTTCCGCTTTTTACCACCAATATCAGCGCCATGCTATAAGCTTCTCGCTCGGGGGTGGGCGAGTGAGATTTGGAGCAGAAATTTTCGTTCTCGCCCCGAAGCTGTATATCATGCAGCGAGAGGAAGAGAACGGAAATAGAAAACAAAATACCAAATAAAACGGAGAAAACCGCAGGTTTTCAACCTTAATTTCATTAAATGTGCAGAAATAAAATCTAGGGGTACTGCGTTAAACACAATACACCCTTGTTTTGTTTTCGTTTATGCCCAAAGGTCACCGCCCGAATCGAGCAGGCGGATTTTAGGCAGAAAGCTTCGTTCTTCGCGGGCGTAGGCGTACTTTGTACGGTAGAGCGCGAAAACGGAGCTAGAATGAAAAATCTAAATAACCGGAGAAAACCGCAGGTTTTCAACCTTAGTATAATCAAATTTGCATAAATAAAATCTAGGGGTACTATCTCTCTTAAAGATAATACCCCATTTTTCATTCGGTTATGTCAAAATACGTCGCTCGGACTTATATACGTTCGACGGATATAACTACCTTCTCTCCGTTGATATTCCACTCCTTGCTGAATTCAAGGACACCCTCGGAAAGCGAAACCGCAAGAGTTTCCTCGCAGATTTCCTTTTCGTTGCGCTTGGTTATATCAAGAACGGTATCGTTGCCGGAGATGGCAATTTTAATGTTATCCATAACCTCAAATCCCGAATCCTTACGCATGGTCTGAATTTTCGAGATTATCTCACGGACGTTACCCTCCTCGATAAGCTCGGGAGTAAGGTTTTTGTCCATAACAACAGTTGTTCCTCTGTCGCCAAGAGATTCAAAGCCCGGCTTCTGCGACATTTCGATAAGAAGGTCCTCTTTGGTAAGAGAAATGTGAGTATCTCCAACGTCAAATCCGATTTCGCCCTTTGCTTCGAGCTCGTCCATAGCGTCGTTGCCGTCAAGGCCTGTAAGGAAGTTCTTTATCTGACCGAGGAATTTGCCGTACTTCGGACCTACGGTGCGAAGCTGGGGCTTGAAGCTGTACGTTGTAAATTCTCTTACGTTGTTGGTAAACTCAACGCATTTTACGTTAAGCTCCTCGGCAATTATCGAGATGAAGCTCTCGCTCGGCGCTTTGTCCGATTTTACGTACATTTTAGCTATTGGCTGGCGGTTCTTTATGTTAGCTGCGTTACGGCAGGCTCTTCCGAGAACTACAACACGGGTAAGCTCTTCCATATTCTCTTCAAGCTCTTTGTCTATCATATCGCCGTCGCACTCGGGCCACGAGCAAAGGTGAACCGACTCGGGCGCACTCTTGTCAACCGAGCAAACGAGGTTTCTGTAAATATCCTCTGCCATAAAGGGAATCATGGGCGAGGAAATCTTCGCAACGGTTACAAGGCAGTTATAAAGGGTGAGATAAGCGTTAACCTTGTCGGTGGGCATATCCTTAACCCAGAAGCGCTCACGGCTGCGGCGCACGTACCAGTTGGAAAGCTCGTCAACGAAGCCCTCAAGCACTCTTGTCGCTTCCGTTACCTTGTAAGACGAAAGAAGCTCGTCAACACGTAAAACAGCAGAGTTGAGCTTAGAAAGAATCCACTTATCCATAACGGAAAGAGTAGCCTTATCAAGCGTATATTTCGTCGGGTCGAAGCCGTCTATATTAGCGTAAAGAACGTAGAAAGCGTAGGTGTTCCAAAGCGTTCCCATAAACTTTCTCTGTCCCTCAACGACAGCGTCGCCGAAGAATCTGTTGGGAAGCCAAGGGGCAGAGTTGGAATAGAAATACCAACGTATAGCGTCAGCGCCATAGGTTTCAAGCGCTTCAAACGGGTCAACGGCGTTGCCCTTTGATTTAGACATCTTCTGTCCGTCCTTATCAAGAACGTGACCGAGAACAAGCACGTTTTTGTAGGGAGCTTTATCGAAGATAAGAGTTGATATTGCCATAAGGGAATAGAACCAGCCGCGTGTCTGGTCAACGCCCTCGCTTATGAAATCCGCAGGGAACTGCGAATCGAAAATTTCCTTGTTTTCAAAGGGGTAATGCCACTGTGCAAAGGGCATCGAGCCGGAGTCAAACCAGCAGTCGATAACCTCGGGAACACGCTTCATTTCACCCGAGCATTTCGGGCATTTAAGGGTTACCGCATCAATAAAGGGGCGGTGAAGCTCTATATTCTCGGGGCAGTTGTCCGACATTTCACGAAGCTCCTTGATAGAGCCGATAGCGTGGCGGTGGCCGCACGAGCATTCCCAGATGTTAAGGGGCGTTCCCCAATAACGGTTTCTTGAAAGTCCCCAGTCCTGAATGTTAGAGAGCCAGTCGCCGAATCTTCCCTTACCAATGCTTTCGGGAATCCAGTTTACAGTATTGTTGTTTCTGATAAGATTATCTCTTACCGACGTCATCTTTATAAACCAGGTATCTCTTGCATAGTAGATAAGGGGCGTGTTGCATCTCCAGCAGTGAGGATATTCGTGCTCGAACTTCGGCGCGGAGAAAAGCTTGCCCTCTTTTTCAAGGTCGGAAAGAACCATCGGGTCGGCTTTCTTAACGAAGACGCCTGCATAGGGAGTTTCCTCGGTAAGCACACCCTTTCGGTCAACAAACTGAACGAAGGGCAAGTCATACTTACGTCCTACAC
>JAZORS010000059.1:0-11154 GCA_045656725.1 Eubacteriales bacterium
TTTAATTTTCGAGCCTAAGCCAATGCAAAACACATACAACTCATTGCCCCGGTTATACCAACAAACGCATAAGCACGCAGAGCAACACAAAAATATGTGATTTTAAAGCTAATTGGTATTTTTTACCATTTTTAAACAAAAAACACCGAATTAGATAACGCCAAAAACAATATGCGTTCCTCAAAAAAACACGGAGCAATCGAAACATCAAAAAACGCGCAAAAACCACCGCAAAACAACGGCAAAAACCAAAAAAACAAAAATTAAACGAAAAATACGGTTTGTTTGCTTAAAAACAACATAAATAATAAAAAATCCGTCGTTTTTTAACGAATTTCCGCAGATTTTAACGTTAAAAAAGCGAAAAAACTTCTTATTTTTTCACACATTTTTAATTTAAAATTTCAAAATCCGCTAAAAGCGTTGAAAAACAAGGGTTTTGTTTCAAAAAAAACCACGGAGCAAAAAAACGGAGCTTGAAAATTATAAAAATCGATGCTAGAAAATGCAAAAATTGCAGCATATAAACATAAAAAGCAGAGATTTAAACCTTAAAATCGACGAAAACCCAAGTATCAAAGCCAAAAGCACGAAAACCGGAGCTAAAACGTGAAATCAGAGTAAAAAACGCAAAAACGAAGCTTAAAATGCAAAAACAAAGCTTAAAACACAGAAATAATTAGTCGAAATGCGAAAAGCATAGTCTAAAAAGTGTAAAAACATAGCCCAAAAGTGTGAAAACACAGTTAAAAATATGAAATTTATGATATATTTGATGTACATACACTCCGAGCTAATGTGAGAGGGGGCATCAGAAAATTTGTTTCACGTGAAACAAAAAAGCGAAAAATGCCCACTAGCACGTGTAAATTGATGAAAATTAAGTAAAAAACAGTATTGTTTTCACCTTACGTCGCACATATATATAAGTGTTTTTTTCAAACACCGACCTTTTTTATAAAAAAAGGGGTTTTTTACAAGTATCAATGCCTTTTCGCCCGAAATTAAGGGATTTTTTCGCAAAAAGAATTAAACTCATCCTGATTTCTCCCGTTCAACTCGTTTCTCCGCCTAGACTTACATATACTTTGTTTCACGTGAAACATTTTAACTTTTGGTGTTAATTTGCCTTTACACAGGATAATTCGGGCAAAATTCGGTTTATTTGCGTTTTTTAACCTAAAATAGCATATTTTCTGCAAGATGCAATGCAAATGCGTGGCGTTTTGTGTTTTCATCTTTTAATTTCCCGTTTTTAATTTATTTTTCCATATCTTGATTTTCTCTTGACATATTCATAATTAAAATGATATAATAAAGGAGAATATTTTGTTTTGCAAAAATCGTCCGGGCATTGGCTACCGGATTTATGGCAAAGCGAGCATTTTACATTTTTTCGATATTTCATCACTGTTTTTACAGCTTTTTTCCTCTTTTTGTTCGCTTTTCATAAATTTCAACCGTTTCCATTCGCAGTGGCGGTAAATTCGCAACTTTTTCTTTTTTGGAGGTTAAAATGGCAAAAATCGTATCATTTTCAAACCAGAAGGGCGGTGTGGGTAAAACCACGTCCTGCGTTAATATCGCCGCTCAGATAGCAAACAAAGGAAAGCGGGTTCTTATGATAGATATCGATCCGCAGGGCAACGCTACCAGCGGTCTTGGAATACCGAAATCCAAAATTGATAATACGGTTTACGAGGTTATTATCGGTAAAACTCATATCAAAAACGCCATAATTACTACTAAATTCAAGAATTTATCCGTCGTTCCCTCTAATATAAACCTTGCCGGTGCAGAACTTGAGCTAACGGAGATAGAAAACGGTAGAAACTATCTGAAAGAAGAATTAGATACAATAAGCGGCGATTTTGATTACATATTCATTGATTGCCCACCGTCTCTCGGAATGCTGACGGTACGAGCTCTCGCGGCATCCGACGGCGTAGTTATACCGATGCAATGCGAATTTTATTCACTTGAAGGTATGTCTCAGCTCCAGAACACCATTAAAAGAATACGCCAGCTATACAATCCGTCGCTTCGCATTGTGGGAATTCTTCTCACTATGTATAACGGACGGCTTACTCTTACAAACCAAGTTGTTTCAGAATTAAAACGATACTATGCGGATAAGCTTTTCAAGGTGCCGATTTCCAGAACTGTCCGTCTTGCGGAAGCTCCCGGCTATGGCGCGCCGATTTGCTATCACGACCCCTACGGCAAGGGCTCTTTTGAATACGCAAGTGTGGCAAAAGAGCTAATGATGAGAATATAAGGCCGCGATAAAATTGCCGCTGTGTCTACAAAGATAGACGTCATATTTATCAGCTTTTCGGTTGTAATTTGAGCTTTATAGGCGTAATTTGAGCTTTGTAGTTTCATTTTGAGCTTTGCAGCTTCAATTTGTGCTCTGCGGTGTAATTTGAGCTTTGTAGGCGTAATTTGAGTTTTGCAGGCGCAATTTGAGCTTTGTGGGTGCAATTATGTTCTCCGAGGTCGCTTTTATATGCTTTACAACCGAAATGTGAAGAACAAAAGACAAAATCACAGCGAGTTGCCAAAAATTACCAATATTTGCCAATTACATACTCTTGTCTTTCGGTCGAAATTGAGCGTTTTTTAGCCGTTTTTGCGACATTTTTGCAAAGCCACCCTAATTACCCATCTTTTGATATAAAACGAGCAAAAAAAATCAAATTCGACAGGCACAGCCCATCAAAAAATGAGTTATCAACAAACTAAATTGTCAATATTGTTGAAAACACGCGATCAAAACCGCGCTTTCCGAATTTTATTCAATCGAAAGAAAGGCTTTTGTCGACTTGATTTTCGCTTATTCGACCTCTTTCGGGTCGCTTTATTTGACGCATTGAATTTTATTGCAAAGATGTCGATGTTATCGAAAAAAGCACCTTGCTTTTTCACGGCTCTGACGCTTTATCTTTCGTACTGCAAAAAAATTCGGCATTTGCCGAAAGAAAAGCACTTTGTATTTTCACCTTAAAAAATTCGGCACTTGCCGAAATAAACACTTTTTCACCGTAAAGAACTCGGCACTTGCCGAAATAAACATACTTTAACTTTTGTTTGGAGGATATTATGCCTAAAAAGAAAAACAGCGGACTTGGCAGAGGTCTTGATGCTATTTTCCTTGACAATTCACTTGACGACAAGCTTAACAAGGAAAACGAAATAAGCATACTCAAACTTGCGCTGATTGACCCGAAATCTGACCAGCCGAGAAAAAGCTTTGACACACACTCTCTTGCCGAGCTTGCCGAATCCATAAAGGAAAACGGACTTTTACAGCCCATAATCGTGCGCGAATACGGCGACGGAAGATACCAGATTATTGCCGGAGAGCGCCGTTTCAGAGCATCAAAGCTTGCCGAGCTTACTGAAATTCCCGCTATCATTATGAATAAGGACGACAGAGCCGCGCAGGAAATCGCGCTTATCGAGAATATTCAAAGAGAGGACCTCAATCCGATAGAGGAAGCGCTTGCGCTTCGCGCCCTTGCGGAGGATTACGACCTCACCCAAGAGGAGCTTTCCGCAAAAATAGGGCGCAGCCGCAGTGCAGTTGCTAACTCTGTGCGCCTTCTTGACTTGCCCGATGAAATTCTTGCTATGATAGCAAAGGGTGAGCTTTCCGCAGGACACGGAAGAACCCTTCTTGCCGTGAGAAACACGGAGGACATGATTGCGCTCGCAAAAAGAACAGTGGCGGAGGATCTCTCGGTAAGACGCCTTGAAGACGAAGTAAAGCGGGCAAACAAAAGAAAGCCGAAGGAAGACGACGAGGAAAAAGAGCCCGAAATCGTTAACTATTACAGAGAAATGGAACTCCGAATTCAGTCCTACCTCGGCCGTCAGGCAAAAATTTCCGAAAAAGGCAGAAAAAAGACGCTCACTCTGTTTTACGAGGACAACGAGGACCTTGACGAGCTTCTTAAAGCAGTTTGCGGAAAAGATTTTCTTGACGAGCTTTGATTTCGGGGGACACACGGCAAATGAACATATTTGAAAAAATAGAAGCTTTAAAAGAGGAATATCTTTTTTTCAAGCATCTTTTTCTTGATTTTTCCGATTATTCTAACATAAAAATCAGCTTTCCGATAGGACTTGTTCTCCTTTTTCTTTGTATCGCTTTTTGCGTTTCGGTTTTTGTTATCAGTTATAACGAAGCCACAAATGCGAAAATCGCCGTTCAGCTTTTGCGCCACGAGGCAAAATCGGAGGACAGCGCCCTGACGCTTACAAAGCTTCGCCTGAATGAAAAAAGATACAAAAAAGCTCTTTCCCGCGGTGGCAGGCTCTCGCGCCTTGTTTTGAGGGCGGGATTTTCGAGCCCCACGTATGAGGACTACGTCAAAGCTCCAAAAAACGAAAAGGACAAGCTTTTTGCTCCCGTTTCCGATAACGATAAATTCTATATCTCAAAGGACGGGGTGGATTATGCAGAGCATCTGGCGGCAACTGACAGAAGCACAGTTTTAAAGCCATTAGCTTTGTCTTTCGCAATACTTGTAATCTTTGCGCTTCTTTTCATTTTTATGCCCGATATTCTCAGGGCTGTAAATTCCTGGATTCAATGATAAAATTCAATAAAAAAAGAGAACTTTTCGGTAAATGGTATGCGATATTTGCATCAAAACCGTTCAGTTCTCTTTTTTCTTTGTTTTTTGGTGATAATCTATTAACCTTCGCCTCACGGAAGGCCGATACTTATCATATGATTATCGGCAGTATCATCGGCTTGCGCTTCGTTTCTTTATATATATATTTCGCAAGCTCGTCTTTTATTGCGTTTTTGATTTGCATATAATCAAAGGCTCCGCGCCTTGCGAGCGCCTTATCAATGGCTTCCTCGGCAATTTTTCTTGCTCCGTCCATAAGAAGCTCGGATTCCTTGACGTAAACGAAGCCGCGTGAAACAATATCCGGCCCCGAAATCAAATATCGCGAGGGCATATCTATTGCGGCAACGACAACGACGAGTCCGTCCTCGGCAAGATGCCGTCTTTCGCGCAGAACCACGCTTCCTATATCTCCCACACCCGATCCGTCAACAAGGACTCTGCCTGCCGGAACACTGCCGGAATATGAAGCGCTCCGCCGTCCCACTTCAAGAACTCTGCCTATATCCGAAATGAAGATGTTGCAGGGAGCAATTCCCATAAATTCGGCGATTTCGCGGTTTGCGTAAAGGTGTCGGTTCTCGCCGTGTATCGGCATGAAAAATCTCGGCTTCAAAAGCGAAATTAAAAGCTTGATTTCTTCCCTGCACGCGTGGCCCGAAACGTGAACGTCCTCAACCGAATCGTTAACTACCTTAACACCGTTTCCGACGAGCGCGTTTATTATCTTTCCGACAAGCTTTTCGTTGCCGGGAATTGCGCTTGAACTTAATACCACAACGTCTCCCGAATTAAGCTTAACCCTGTCGTGCTCGGAAAATGCCATTCTGTAAAGAGCTGACATCGGCTCGCCCTGGCTTCCCGTTGTTATCAGACAAAGCTCGCTTGGGCGGTATTTTTTTATCTCTGAAATGTCTATAAGAACACCGTCGGGCAAATCCATATATCCAAGCTCTGCCGCCGCTCCTATGACGTTTACCATGCTGCGTCCGAGGATCGCAACCTTTCTTCCGTGCCTTGCGCTTGCATCTATAATCTGCTGAACTCTGTGCACGTTTGAAGAGAACGTCGCAATAACGAGCCTTTTTTCCTCATATTGAAGAAAAATTCTTTCAAGCGAGCTTCCTACCGTTCGCTCGGAGAGCGTGTATCCCGCGCGCTCGGCGTTTGTGGATTCGCAAAGAAGAAGCTCAACTCCACCGCGTCCTATCTCGCCTATTCTCGTTAAGTCCATCATATTTCCGTCAATAGGCGAAACGTCAAGCTTGAAGTCACCAGTGTGGAAAACCGTTCCTACCGGTGTTTTTATGGAAATGGCGCAGGCATCGGCAATAGAGTGATTAACGTGAATAAACTCCGCCTTGAAAACACCGAGATTGATAACGTCGCCTGCCTCAACGGTATAAAGGTCAGGGTCGTATCCTGGCGGATTTTCGTCAAGCTTACCCTCGATAATACCGATAGAAAGCCGCGTTCCGTAAATCGGCACGTTTATCTCGGAAAGAACGTAGGGCACAGCTCCAATATGGTCCTCGTGCCCGTGTGTTATAAGTATGCCGCGTATCTTGTCTGCGTTTTTGACAAGATACGATATATCGGGAATAACAAGGTCGATTCCAAGCATATCCTCATCGGGAAATCCCATTCCCGAGTCAATAACGATTATGTCGTTTCCGTATTCAAGAACGGTCATATTCTTTCCTATTTCGCCAAGACCGCCAAGAGGAATAACCTTTAATTTTTCCCTTTCTTTCGTTTTTTTATTTTCTTTTTTCATATATAACCTCTGATAGTAAAAATTGCGTCTTTAAAACACTGCAAAATGCAAGAAGAAAAACACAGCAACCGAAACGCCCACTCCCAAAATAAACGGAAGCAAAAAAGATGACCGCAGAATGCGGGGAAAGCGAGTGCTCCTGCCAAAGCTCTCTTTGATAATCTTTCTTGCCTCGCTGACCATATCCGCGGAATCTTTTTTCTCGGCGCATTTGTCTGAAATAACGAAATATGCCGACTCAAAGCTGTCAGTTCCCGTGTTTTTTAAAAAAATTACTCTTTTCTGATACGCGCGCACTTCAAAGCCCTCCTCTTTCTTTGATTATAGTCAAGGAGGCGCGTTTTTATTCACTGCGCGTGCGTTTAAATTCTGTCCGAAGAAAATGCAAACATTTGTTTTTCTTCATTTCTCATATTTCGGGTTTTACCTGCCTGCCGTGTTAAAAAACAAAAGCTTTTCTTTTCTTACAGCAGGGCGCAAACCGTCAGCCGAGCGCCCGTAGGCGTTCAGCACTATGTAAACTTTATTTAGAATTATCTTCTTCCGAAGATGCGGGCAAAGAATCCCTTTTTCTTTTCTTCCGGTTTTTCTTCCTCTTGGGGCTCAAGCTCGTAAACCGTAACAGCGGGGGCGCTGACACTTACCGACTCGACTTCGGACTTCTTTTCCGCCACGGCTTCGGGCTCTTTTTCCGCCACAGCCTCGGGTTTATTTTCCGCAACCGCCTCAGGAGCTTCCTTCTTTACTCTTCTTCTCTTGGGCTTTTCCGCCATAACTACCTCGTAGTTTTCGTCAAGAAGATTATCAATGGAGATGTCGAAAAGAAGTTTCATTTCGAGAAGCTTCGGAACTTCCGGGTATGACTGACCGGATTCCCATTTGTAAACCGCCTGGCGCGATACACCGACTGCGCTTGCAAACTCGTCCTGTGTGAGTCCTTTCATTTTTCTGAGTTTAACTATCTTTTCGCTGAATTTCATAGTCAATTTCCTCTTTTTCTTTATTTGTCGTTTTGTAAATTGTTGTAGTCATCCTCGTTTTCATTATAGCTGCAATACGTGGGCGTGTCAAGTCTCCAACCGTCTTTTTCTTCAATAAGTCCGATTTTGAGCACGTTTCTTTGCGTTTTTTCTTCTCTTGTAACGCTCACCTCGACGGTAACGTAAACAGTTTCCTTCTCCGAGCCGATAACCGTCAGGGTGTCGTAGTGATACTCTACCGCGTCCGTCAGAAGAACCTTTGCAAGACTGTAAACCATAATTGCCACGGGCTCCTGATTGTTTTCGTCGGCATATTTCTGATAGTATCTTGCGTAAAACTGCAATTCCTCCTCGTCAATAACGGAAGAAAACGCAGTCGCAAAAATACTTTCACAGTACCCCTCCGAAAAGACGCGCCGTGTTTTTTCTTTCAAGTCCTCAACCGTGCGGATTTCATATTTGAGAAGGTCGAAATAGTTTGCCTCGTAATACGCGCCGTTAGAGCTGCCCGCATCCTGAATGTAGCCGATGCCGCGCCCCCAGTATATTTCGTTGAGCTCGACGGAAGCCGCTATAAGACGCGCGGCTTCCTCTTTGACTGTACCCTCGTCGTATTTTCTGTCGCACGAAGCGAGGTTTACTGCTAAAATGACAGTGAATAGAACGGCTAAAATTAACGAAACTGCCTTTTTCACTCTTCGCCGCCGCCTATCTCTTCGGTATCTCCGGATTCCACAGCTTCCTCGGCTCTCGGCTCGCTTTCCGCGTTATCATGCGGCTTTGCGGCTTCCTCGGCATCAATATCGCGGCTCATTTTTTCAATTTCCTCGTCCTTTTCAAGACGTGTTATATTATTGATGTACGCGCCGTCATCAAGACGCATAAGTATAACACCCGTTGCGGTTCTTGAATATACGTTGATATCGGAAACAGACATTCTTATGATAGTTCCCTCGTTGGTGATTACCATAATATCGTCGTCGTCTGAAACTGTGATTATTGCGGCGAGCTTACCTGTCTTTTCCGTGATATTCTGGCAGGCAACGCCCTTTCCTCCGCGGTTTTTCATAAGTCTGAAATCGGAGAATTCCGTTCTCTTTCCTATGCCGTTTTCGGTTATGGTAAGAAGCTTCTTCTCCTCGTCAACAACGGCAACACCGACGACGTAATCGTCACCGGCAAGAGTTATACCCTTAACTCCGTGCGCCGTTCTTCCCATAGAGCGAACGTTGTTTTCATCAAATCTTACCGCATGGCCCTCTCTTGTCGCAAGAATAAGGCTCTCGTTTCCTGTGGTGTGGCGAACAAAGATAAGCTCGTCATCCTCATCGAGATTGATAGCAATCTTTCCGCCGACTCTCTGATATTCAAACTGCGAAAGAAGCGTTCTCTTGATAACTCCGCGCTTCGTTACCATAGTAAGGAATTCACCTGCAACGAATTCGGGAATGGAGATTATCGCGGTAACCTTTTCTCCCTCGCCAAGCTGAATGATATTTACAAGGTTCGAGCCCTTTGCCGTTCTTGATGCTTCGGGGATTCTGTACGCCTTCTTCGCGTACACGCGTCCCTTATTGGTGAAGAAAAGAAGGAACGAGTGGCTGTTTACAACAAGAACATCCTCTACGAAGTCTTCCTCCTTCGTTTTCATTCCGACAATTCCCTTACCGCCTCTGTTCTGCGCGGTGTAGGTCGTTGCTCTCTGGCGTTTGATATAACCCTCGTGGCTGACAGTTATCACACAGCTGTGTCTGTCAATAAGGTCTTCAAGGTCAATCTCCTCCGTTGCCTCGACAAGCTCGGAGCGTCTTGCGTCACCGAACTTTCTCTTTGCTTCGAGAAGCTCCTCCTTGATTATATCGTTTATCTTGTTTTCGTCGGCAAGAATTGCCGTAAGCTCGGAAATTATCTGTTCGAGCTTCGCTATTCTGTCCTCTATCTTCTGTCTTTCAAGGCCTGAAAGCTTACCGAGAGTCATTTCAACTATCGCCTGTGCCTGTGCCTCGGAAAGCTCGAATGCTTCCATAAGGCGTTCCTTTGCCTCAGGGATTGACGAGCTCTTTTTAATGGTTTCAATAACCTCGTTTATGTTATTTATAGCAATGTGATAACCCGCCTGAATATGAGCCTCGCGTTTTGCTTTTTCAAGGTCAAAGCTCGTTCTCTTTTCAATAACGGAGCGCTGGAACTTGATATATTCGTCAAGTATCTCACGAAGAGAAAGAGTTTTGGGCTCGCCGTTCACAATAACGAGCATGTTTATCGAGCAGGTATCCTGAAGCTGGGTGTACTTATAAAGCTGATTAAGTATTACCTCGCCGTTTGCCTCTCTCTTATACTCAACGACGATTCTCATTCCGTTTCTGCCGGACTCGTCGCGCAGGGCGGAAAGTCCCTCTATCTTCTTTTCTCTGTGAAGATTTGCGATGCTTTCAACGAGCATGGATTTGTTTACCATATAAGGAATCTCGGTAAAGATTATTCTGTGCTTGTCTTCCTCAATGGTTGCGCGTGCTCTGACGTAAACCTTGCCGCGGCCGGTTTCGTAAGCATCCTTTATTCCCTTTGAGCCGTAAATTATAGCGGCAGTCGGGAAATCGGGGCCCTTGATGTATTCCATAAGCTCGTCAGTCGAGCATTCGGGATTGTCTATTCTGTAAATCGTTCCGTCTATAACCTCGGAAAGATTGTGAGGGGGAATGTTCGTTGCCATACCGACAGCGATACCTACCGAGCCGTTTACAAGAAGATTTGGGATTCTTGACGGCAAAACAGTCGGCTCATCCCTCGTATTATCGAAGTTTCTCGCCATAGAAACAACGTTCTTTTCAATATCGCTCATCATAAGGTCGGCAATTTTGCTCATTCTTGCCTCGGTGTAACGGTAAGCGGCCGCGCCGTCACCGTCAACGTTACCGAAGTTTCCGTGACCTTCGACAAGGGGATATCTCAAAGAGAAATTCTGCGCCATTCTTACCATCGACTGATAAACGGCAGAGTCACCGTGAGGATGATAGCGTCCGAGAACGTTACCGACGGTCGTTGCTGATTTACGGAACGGCCTGTCGTAGGTAAGGTTATCCTCGTACATAGCGTAAAGAATTCTTCTCTGACCGGGCTTCATTCCGTCTCTGACGTCGGGAAGCGCACGCGAGGTAATAACGCTCATCGCGTATTCGATAAAGGAAGTTCTGACTTCCTTAACCATATCTCTGTCAACTATTTTCTGAAAGGGATATTCTATTGAATTGTTGTTGTTATTCTGTTCCATTTTCCTGTCCCTTTCCTTTAAATATCAAGATTTTTAACGAATTTTGCGTTTTCGGCAATAAATTCGCGCCTTGGCTCAACCATATCTCCCATAAGAACGGAGAAGGTTTCATCGCAAAGGATGGCATCCTCTACCGTTACCTTTAAAAGAGTTCTCTTTTCTGGGTCCATCGTTGTTTCCCAGAGCTGCTCGGCATCCATTTCACCAAGACCCTTATATCTCTCGGCTTCAACTCCCTTTTCACCGAGCTCTCTTATAAACTCATCTCTTTGTTCATCGGAGAACGCATATCTTACCTGCTTGCCCTTATGCACCTTATAAAGAGGGGGCTGTGCGAGATATACGTGTCCGTTGTCTATAAGCTGACGCATATGACGGAAGAAGAAGGTAAGAAGAAGTATTCTTATGTGCGAGCCGTCAACGTCCGCGTCCGCCATTATTATTATTTTTCCGTATCTTAATTTTTCAATATCAAATTCTTCC
>JAZORS010000060.1:0-2848 GCA_045656725.1 Eubacteriales bacterium
ACGTTCATGCTTCTCCTTAACGCAGTCTTGTTCTTCGTTTCAACGAAAGGTAAGCCAATTGAAAAGGGTTTCTTGTTTATCAGCTACACCTGTATTTACACCGCATTTGGCGGCTTTGCTACCTTTATCACATCCAAGGAAATGCACATTGCCGCAAAAATTGTATTTGCGGTGTTGATCATGGCGGTTATGCAAGTATTGCTCTACGTTATTATTCTTCCGAAATATAAAAATGTCAGTGTTTATATTGATAAGGGCTTCGGCAAGTATTACGCTATCGTAATTGCCTTTTTGGTGGTGACCGCTTTACAGACGATTTACATAGATGGCGGTATTTCTACTGATAACGGCAGATTTCAGATATTCGTAGCCACAACAGCGGTATTTTTCGTAACCTATGCCGCATTGTTTTCAAGCCTTAAGGATATGGTCGAGCTTGCCAAAGAAAAACGCAAGCAGATCCACACCGAGCTTCTCAAAACACAGGTGCAAGCGCAAGAAAACGAAGTGATGTGGGCAAGGAAAAGCTATCACGATATCCGCCACCACAACGATGCCATTTTGGCGATGGCTAAGACGGGGGATCTCGATAGCATTATTCGTTATCTTGAAAAGCAAAGCGTAGAAAATGACGGTCAGCACAACGAGCGGTTTTGCGAAAACGAAACGATCAACAATGTGCTTCGTGTGTACAGCGCCAAAGCAAAATCTGCGAATATTCGATTCAGCGCTGATGCCGCGGCGAAAAAAGAAACCCCCGTTTCCTCGCACGACCTTGTGGCGATTCTCGCAAACGTGGTAGAAAATGCACTCCACGGTGCGATTGAATCAAACGCCGAGGATCCTATGATTTCGGTGAATATTTACTATAAAGCCAAGAAAATGGTCATCGTTTGTGAAAACTCCTGTAACCCCTTCTTGGTGTTCGCTCCCGATATGCCGAGTGAGATGTGGGGCGTAGGAATTCACAGTATCGTATCCACGGCGGAAAAGTACGGCGGCACTTGTCGCTTCACCGCGCAAAACGGCGTGTTTACAGCAACCGTTGCGCTCATATCTTAATACTTTTGAACTCATCCCCCGAAGGAAATTTCGGGGGATTTTTTTGCGCATGACTACCAATCACGCCAAATTTGCTACCAATCACGCCAAAAACGTGCTTTTTTACGCTTTCTTGCTATAATATAGCAAACACTTTGGAAAGGGGATGCCCCCATGGAAAATAAGGTTCAGAACTGTCCTTACAAAGACAAAGAAATCACACGTCATACCACCTGCTCCTGCTTTAAAAAACGGCAAAGCTTGCTTGCAATAGAGTCAATATGTTGGTTCTGTCAGTATGCCAAATACGATCTTTTCAGCGACAAGCTGCCCGAAACAGGAATTTGTAAATATCCGGAGATTCAAACGAAATGAACGAAAAATTTAACAAGAAGAAATGTTCTATGAAAAAAGTTATTACTTTGTTGTTGACAACAATAGTGTTGAGTTGCGTTTTTACAGGCTGTTCAAATCACAATGAGGTTCCAGACGTGGTGAAAAAAACAAACGGTGGCGAAAAGTGGGAAACGAAAATCGATTACGCAAGTAACGATAATTGGCTTGCGAAAAATGATACGGGCAAAGACGTTGACGTTATCTATTTTTATTCTACCACCTTCAACAAGGCAAGCGATGATGCACCAGACATTGCGGACATTGACGATGTGGGAATGCGTACTCAAGCACAGGTCGAATTGAAGCTACAAGCGAGTGTATTTGAGGAGGACTGCAACGTTTATGCGCCTTATTACAGACAGATAAGCGCTCCTTATGCGCTGACTCTCAGTGATGAGGAGGCAGACGATCTGCTCCGATATTCCGCATCACAGGATCCTTCGAGGGCGCTTGATTATTACTTTGAGCATTACAATAACGGAAAGCCCTTTATACTCGCAGGTCACTCGCAGGGCTCTCAGATTTTGACAATGATTCTTTCCGACTATATGAAGGAGCATCCCGAATATTATGACAGAATGATTGCGGCATACGTAATCGGATATTCCGTAACCGAAGATTATATGAAGGCAAATCCCCATTTGGAGTTTGCAGAGGGCGCTGATGACACGGGTGTTATCATTTCCTACAACACAGAAGGCCCCGGAAATAAGGATCAGCACAACGCCGTTGTGGTAGAGGGGGCTATTTCCATCAATCCTCTCAACTGGAAAAGAGATGAAACCTATGCATCCGCTTCGGAAAACAAGGGCGCTCTTCTCACAGTCGGTGAAATTACTGCAGGTGTGGCGGACGCAAGAATTGACCTCGAACGCGGTGTAGTGGTTTGCGAAAGCGTAGATCCCGCTGTTTATGGTATTCCGGAGTCGGCACACGCTTTGTTCGGCCCTGAGAGCTTCCATAACTGCGATTACGGGCTTTATTATATGAATCTTCGTGAAAATGTAAAGGTCAGAATAGCTGCTTTTAATAAATAAAGACGCGATCCAAATCGAGCGAGAAGAAACACAAAAATAAAGGGCTTCTTCTAACAATGAAAAGAGATTATTATGAATAACAAATTGAAAAAGAGCATATCGCTACTGATCGTGGCGTTATTGCTTGCTACGATGTTTACCGCTTGCAACTCATATGACGAGGATTACCAAATATACGACTTATGGGTTGCAGGTGTTAAGGTAACAACGAGAAATCAAGCGGATATACTCGGCGACGGAACGGTTAGCTACGTTGGCGATGGTAAGTCAGGTACACTTACTCTGAACGGTACAAATATCGCAGAATGCTCCGATACGGAGATGGAAGCGTTTATTGTTTCAACCATTGATAATCTGACTCTCAACCTTGTTGG
>JAZORS010000061.1:0-7186 GCA_045656725.1 Eubacteriales bacterium
GGGAAGAACTCTGTGCCTTAATTTTTAGTTGATTTTGGTGCTTGGCTCTCGCAGCCAAGTAAGACTTTGCAAGAGAGATAAGTGCCGAAAGCGCTACAAATTAAGGATTCAGAGCGGGTTCGGATTATTCACTCTTGCCTAGGCAGAAAATATACCGGTGGATTCGACATATTCAAGTTTACCTAACTGTTTACACAGATGCTTTTCCTTGATCAATAAAGCTTTGTAAACGTGAAATCCTCACCGATTCCGAGCTTTTCAAGCGCCTTTTCTTTTCTTTCGGCTATCTCGCCGTCGAGCTTGTCGAAATAATTGTTCCCTTCGCTGTCGATATCGACTATAAACGGGCCGAGCTCGTTTACCTTGAAAAACCATGCCGCCTCAATGCTGCCAAGCTCATCAAAAAGGTAAACGTCCTCTACCGTAATAGAATCTATCCAAAGATTGGGGCTGACCGAACGGGGTGAGACGTGAACGCAGCCCGCCTCTTTCATAGCCGCTGCGGTCTGTTCGCCCATCGTTGTTTTTCCAACGATCATTCGAAGCCCCCACTCCTTGACGCTTTTTGCTCCCCATTTTTCAAATCTGATGCTTGAGGTTGGCATAAATGACATAAGCTTCCACTTGTCGTTTTCTTTTATAACAATAGGGCCGTTGTGAATCAAAATATTCCTGTCCGACGTATCAAATGGAAGTATGTTTCCTTCGTCAAAAATATAGCGTTGAAGCCGTGAACGGCATGTAAAAACATTTCCGCTAATATATACCGTATCTCCTATTTTGAGCTGTCTTACGTCCTCTTCGCTCAAAGGAGAACTCAAATGATATTCTGCCATAAAAACTCCTATTTTCTAATATTTAATAAATGTTCGAAAATTTTTATTATCTGTCGCCAAACCACATGGGGCTTTGCATTATCGTTACGTCTCCGTTTGCGTCGATTTTGCTTGAAGCTCTGCGCGCCACCATACAGTTGGTGCTTGTAGCGCAGGCGATTCCCGCAATGTGCGTATAAGCATACTCAACGTTTACCGCAAGCACCGACGTGTTTCCTCCTGCTCCGAGAATGCCTATGCCAAGACTGTTAAGGGCTTCGTACAGATCCTCTTCGATCTTTCTGAACATAGGATCGGGATGCTTTGAGCCAACGGTTCTGAGGCATGCCGCCTCTTTCGCAAGATTTGCGGCTACGTTGGCGGTTCCGCCTATTCCTATTCCGAGAACGGACGGGGGGCATACCGCGCCGGCTCTGGCAGATGCCACAAAGCTGTCAATAACGAATTTTTCTATTCCCTGAATGCCGTCGGCAAAGGCAACTATTCTGTGTCTTGTTCCTCCAAAGCATTCGCTTCCGCCGCCCTTTGCGGCGTATGATATTTCGATTGAGTCACCGTCAACGAACTTGTATGTAAAATCGGGAATGTTCATTCCTATATTGTTGCCGGGGTCGTATCCTGTAAGCGGATGCTTCATTGTAGCTCGAAGATAGCCGAGCTTTGTAGCTTTGGCAACCGCACGTCTTGCGGCATTCTCAAGCTCTACGAATCCTCCCTCAAGCTCGCATTTGTTACCCACCTTAAAATAGAATATAGGCCATCCGGTATCCACGCAAAGAGGATTCTCTCTCTCGGCGGACATATCCATACTTTTAAGAGTCGCCGCAAGTCCGTTTCTTGCATCGGCATTTGTTTCTCTTTCAATGGCTTTTTCGAATGCATCTCTTACGTCGGGGGAGATTTCCGTTGCTCCACGCTTGATTGTTTCAAAAAGCGCCTTTTCATATACATCTATTTTAATCACTTTAACTTCACCTCTATCACTTTGCCGTTAATATCAATAACTGTGCCGAACTGTTTGTTACGCTCACAAAGATAGTCGTATATGATTTTCGTTTCTTCTTCGTCCGCAAGAGAGGGAAATCCGGTAGTCATATCAAGTCTTATGGGATAAAGAACAGCGCCGGTCAGCTCTCCGTCCTCAAAGGTCATAAAAGGCAGGAGAGAACGGAAATTGTTGACGTCGGAGTGAAGTCCGCGCGTGTTGTTCTGGTTGCGGATATTTATCATTTCCTTTGTCGTGAGTCCCTTGGGCATACGGTATCTCTCACGGTAATCGTCAGGCATACAGAATGGGCTGTCGCTGTGGAAGATGTAGTTGCCAATGCTATAAAAGATAAGCTTTCCGCGGTAAACCTCAAGGCCCTTTAACTGATGCGTTCCCGTGCCGATAACGGCAGAAGCGCCTGCGTCTATGCACTTGTGGCAAAACTCAATCATAAAATCATCCGGCTCGTCGTCGGTATCGTGCTTGATTTCGTGAGAGTGGATATTTACTATGACGGTTTCACACTCGGTGAGCGCTTTCTTGATTGTTTGTTCGGTTCTTTCCATATCCACGGGGTTGACCTTTGAGGTCTTGCCCGGTGTGTCGCTCTCGCAGAACACGTAATCTCCGAAGCCGAAGCATCCGTCGGGTGCATAGGGGGTATATCCGCCCAAGCGTGAGCGGTTTCTTCTTCCGTCAATATGGGTTGATGCCGATATTTGTTTTAGCGTTTTCATCTCTTCGGGCGTAACGTGATAGACCGTCGAAAAACGCAACGGGTTAAGACCGGGGCGGCCCGGGATGGTATCGGACGGATTGCCTGCTCGAGCGGCGTCATTGATTGAGGAACAAAGCGAAATAATGCCGCATTTGCCGTTTTCCGTTTCTATAACTGCGTAGTCTGATGCCTCGGGCAAATCCTTTCCTGCTCCGCAGATTGGAAGATTTCTCTTTTTTGCTGCGGCAAGAGTTGAAAACATCCCTTCGTAGGAATAGTCCATCGTGTGATTGTTTGAAAAAGAGCAACCGTTAAAACCGAATTTCAGCGTATCGTCGAGGGTTTCCTCTTTTGCAAGAAGCCATACGCCGCCGCAATAGGAAGAGCCGTAAATGGGCTTGTCGGACAATACGTTTTCAAGGTTAAACAGCTTCACGTCCGCCTTTTCGATAACGTTTTTAAGCGGTGTAATATCATAGTTTTCGGGCATCTTGTCAATAAAAATAATATCTCCAACGCTGCATACCGTCTGTTTCATTATTTTTTCTTCCTTTCATCGGAAGCTTCTGTTTTTTTCATATCGATTCCGTTCATATTATCAAGCACGAATTGTACGCAGGTGTCGCTTCCGGAAACGAATGCATCCTCATCTATCATAAAGTCGTTGTTATGAGGAAGCGTCGTGCATCCCTTTTCTTCATTACGTGTTCCGAGTCGGATAAATACACCCGGCTTTTTGGTAAGATACTGTGAAAAATCCTCGGAGCTGAGCTTTTCGGGCATTTTTACGATATTATCTTCCCCGACAATCTTTTTTGCGGAATCGAGTACCAATTCTGAAATATAAGGATTGTTATATACGACGAATGCCTGAAGACTTGTATCAAGGACAGCTTTTGCGCCTACTTCGTTTGCGGCATTCTTTGCAATTTCTTCAATTCTTCTTATAAGAAAAGCATCAAGCTCCATATCAAACGTACGGATTGTACCAAGCATATACGCATGGTCTGCAATTATATTCTGCGACGTTCCGCCCGAGAGCTTGCCCACTGAGCAAACGTATTTTGAGAAAGGATTTATTTCTCTGCCCGTCATATACTGAATGTTGTTATATGTACGGACTGCCGCCGCAAGCGCATCAACTCCGGAATGCGGAAGCGTCGCATGCGCTGTCGCTCCGTAGAAATCAAGACGGAAGTTTCGGCTTGATGCCATAGAGCTGCCGCTGCAAACTCCGACACTGCCGGACGGAAGCCAGTTTTCAATGTGAACACCGATAATAACGTCTATCTCGTCCATCACCCCGCCGTTTACAAGCTCCTCTGCGCCGCTTCTTATGCCCTCTTCGCTGGGTTGGAATACCAGCATAACTCTGCAAGCAATTTTGTCTTCCATTGCTTTGAGCGCCTTTGCTGTGCCGAGAAGCATTGCCGTATGAGCGTCGTGTCCGCAAGCATGCATCTGGCCGTCAATTTTAGACTTAAAGGGCAAATCTGTCTTTTCCTGAATCAAAAGCGCATCCATATCCGCGCGGATACCGATTGTAAAATGGCTTTTTTCAGGGTTAATTGTTGCAACAACGCTTGATTCACCGTATTTCTCGGTATATTCAATTCCGAGCTTGTCAAGTTCTCTTTTTACAACTGCAATAGTTTTAGGCAAATCGAAGCCGATTTCCGGATATTCGTGAATTTCGTGTCTTAATGAAACGATATACTCTTTATCTGCGTACATTCTTTCGCTCCTTTAAATTTCAATATTTGCCAGCGGCATATGCATCTGGCAGCCGTATATGTCACCGTCGCATAAGCTTCCGCTTATATTCTGACGGGGGAAGGTTATCTTTATTGAGTTCACAACCTTGTATGCAATTATATCGATTTCTTTTTCCTCTATGCCGTAAGCATTGGCTACGTCGGATTTTTTCAGTCTTTCGACTACGTAATCCATATCGCTTCCGTCACTGAATATGAGGTCAAAGGTAATAAAAAGGGGTCCTGCGTTTTTGCTTCTTAATATTTTGGTATAATCAACAAGTTTTTTCATCTCGTTTATACCTCCTCTGTTGTAAATCTTGATGTTTCAAGAAGTGAGTCCACTTCTGCAAGATGGAAAACGGAAAATTCGTACACCTCGCCGACGTGTATATCAGAGGGCGAGAATGGGAATGCGAGGTTTCCCGCCGTCGATTTTCTGCCGTTGTAATCGCAGTGAAGCATTCTGCTTCTTATCAGGGCGCATACGGTATCGGCTATCTCTTGTGTCTTTCCGACAACGTCGATAACTATGCCAAGCGAGCTTTCAGCGCCGCCGCTGGTCTTGTAGTTTACGGTGTAGCTGTTTTCGGGAAGCGTCTTTTTTGTATTTTCCTTTACAAAGGCGTTTACCGTCTTTACTATCTCGGGGAATTTTTCCACTGTTAAGGGATCGTATATCGTGGCAGGACAGATGGTTCTGTATCCCGAACACTTGACACCCTCAAGCTTCAAGGTTTTCGTCTTTGCTTCTCTGAATGCGGAGCCCGAAACGCTGACCGTGCGCTCGTCCTTTTGTACAAACTGTGAGTTTGTAAGGTCGCATACTCCGTCGGGCTCAAATATAAGATAGGGGTTAGACTGCTCGTAGAGAGTGTGTGCCGCAACTCTGTCAACGGTGCATCTGCGTGCAGGGTTGGCGGGGCGAAGCTCAAAATGATCGTCGTAAATATAGGCTTGCATAACGTCAGCCGCCGCAACGGGCTCGGAGCACATAGCTCCGCATTCCATTATCTTTGCCATATGGAAGGCAAGGCCCTCGTTATAGCCCTTCATAATGCAGGGTGCGGCGTATATCGCCGTGTCGCAGGCTCTTCCCGAAACGATAACATCAACGCCTTGTGTGAGCAGTTCAATAAAGGGCGCAACGCCTATCTGGCTGACTATTTTTTCGCTCTCTTTTATTGCTTCCTGCGTGAGAGGAAAATGCGGACTCATATCGCTTATTTTTCCGGATTCAAGCTTTTCGAGCACGTATTCCTTCGTGACGTCGGAATATATCGTGCCGAGCTTAAAATGAAGTCCAAGCTCCGATGCTACCTCAAAAATTATTTCCTTGAGCCATTCAACGTGCAAGCTGCTTCCTGCTCCGCCTGCCGTTCCGATAATAAAAGGGGCTTTTTGCTCAAGAGCAAGAGGCAACGCAAGGGAAATATCCCTTTTTACTGCGGCTCTGTCGGTAAACGACTTTCCGCTTCCGAGATAATAAGGTCCGGGATCTGTCGATCCGGCGTCAACTCCGATAAAATCAACCTTTTCCGAAAAAGCTATACGCAAAGCTTCTTCGCTGTATCCGTAACCTAAAAGGCCGCAAAGCGCAACAATTTTCATAGTTTTGGTTTCCTTTCTGTCTTTTAAATATGCAAAGTATTTTTAATTATATATTTATTTTAGCACGGTTTTTATAGTCGGATAGTGCAAATGCCAAAAAATATATTGCATTTCGTCCGAAAAAGTGATACAATAAATAAAAAACGCAGGCGGTGGCACATGGATATTAAAAAATTCGTCCTCTCGTATTACTCAAACGCTACCGAGGACTTTCACATCAAAGAAATAACGAGGCCGCAAGAGGCGCTCTCTCCTCATAAGCATGATTATTATCAGATTTATTATCTCAAAAGCGGAAAATTGATACATCACCTTGACAAAGACAGCGCAAAGTTAAAGGCGGGGGACGTGTTTATTATTCCGCCAAATCTTCCTCACTATATAGAAACGTCATCAAAGGATGTGTGCTTTTACTCAATTTCTTTTATGCCGGGATATATCACCGAGCTTGTTAGGTCCAACAAGTTCGTTGCGGATTTTATACACTGTATTACCGATCTTTCAAGCGAAGGTGTTGAACCGAGTCTGACATTAAGGTCGGAAGATATAGCGCTCGCAGACGTTCTTGTTTCGAAAATTATGCAGGAATTTTTATCTGATATGACGGGAAAGGACACAATGATAAAATCCTCGCTTTCGTTACTTCTTTCGGTTTTTGCGCGCGCCTATCTTGACGAGCGATTTGAAAACGTGAGATTTGTTTCGGAAAGAGAGGCAATATTGCATTGCCTTGGTTATATCAAAAATCATCTTTCTGAGCAGTTTACGCTTCACGAGATGGCAAAGCGGACGGCAATGTCAAAATCATCGTTTTGCGAGAGCTTTCGTAAAATCACAGGTGAAACCTTTAATAATTACCTGAACCGAGAAAGAATTGAAGCGGCGGCAGCTTTGATAAAATCAGGAAAGCTTGTTTTCGAGGCCGCTATGGAGTTGGGCTACAAAGATCCCAGCACCTTTTACCGTAATTTTAAAAAACGCTTCGGTGTTTCACCAAAAGAGTATAAATAAACGATTATCTTATAAACAAAAAACCGACCGCAAAGGTCGGTTTTTGTTGTTGTGTGTAAATTTATAACTTTCGGTTTTCTTCGGTTTTATTACTAACAGAACCATTTTGTCGGAATCAAAAATTTCTGCTCATTTCGCCGCAAAGGTCGGTTTCCATAAGCTCTTTGATTTCGGTTTTGGTATAGCCCTTGCTGAAAAGGTAGTAGAGCTTTGCAACACACGCCTCGGTGGTCATATCAAAGGCGCTGACAGCGCCTGCCGCTTTAAG
>JAZORS010000062.1:0-10061 GCA_045656725.1 Eubacteriales bacterium
CGCTTGGCCTCCGACTTATATCTTATAACGCTGACGGAGCAAACGGTTTCAGCTTCCAAAACTATAACGCACACGAGCTCTTATTTACTGTAAAAAATGCGCTTTCAGTTTATAAAGATAAAGAGAAATGGTGCCATCTTACTGATTCTGCTATAAAATCTAACTTCTCATGGGCTCATTCTGCCAAGAAATATCTCGGACTTTATAACAAATTATTAAGTTAAGGATGTAATTTAATGATAAACAACAAAAATGCTTCAATATCTCCTTACGAAAAAAGAAATATAACAAAGGAAGAGTTAAAGGAAAGAATTGAAACAAAACTCGTGACTCGCGGCATAACCCATCCCAAGGAAGCGAGCAGCGAGCAGCTATATCAGGCAACCGTCGCATCCGTAAAGGATATAATGCTCGAATTGAGAAGTGAATTCAAATTACGAATAAAGGCGCACGGTGCAAAAAAGATATGTTATCTTTGTATGGAATTTCTCGTTGGCAGATCACTAAAAAACGATGCTGTAAATCTCGGAATTTACGAAGCATTAACAGAAATTCTCAAAGAATTTGATTCCTCTTTTGAAAAAATATATGCGTGTGAGACAGATCCCGGACTCGGTAACGGGGGTCTTGGCAGACTTGCGGCCTGTTTTATGGATTCTCTTTCTGCCCTCGACTATGCGGCAAACGGTTATTCACTGCTTTACGAGACGGGACTTTTCAGACAAAAGATTATAGACGGCGAGCAAATTGAACTCCCTGACGAGTGGTTAGAAGGGGGCGGCTCTTGGCTTGTTCCTCATCCGGAGAGAAGCGTTAGTGTTCGTTTTGGCGGAAAAATTGATGAAAAATGGGAAGACGGTAGGATTAAAATATCAAATTATGAATACGACGAGGTAAAAGCCGTTCCTTATGATCTTCTGATACCCGGAACCGAAACAAATGCCGTAAACACTATCCGTCTTTGGCGCGCGCGCAGTGTGAATCCTTATAATATAAAGTTTAACTCATCACAAAGCTCGTACGTTAAAAAGTTAAGCGATACAACGAGCGCAGAAATAATAACAAAGCAGCTTTATCCGCGTGATGATTATGACGAGGGAAAGCTTCTTCGTCTTACCCAGCAGTATTTTCTTGTTTCCGCATCCTTACAGAGTATAATAAGCGATTATTTCGCTGAACACGGCTCTCTTCTCGATTTTGAAAAAAACGTTGCAATTCACATCAACGATACCCACCCGGCGCTCTGTATTCCCGAGCTTATGAGAATACTTATGGACGTATATTCTTACAGCTGGGAGGATGCTTGGGGCATCGTTATAAAATCTGTAACTTATACTAATCATACTGTTCTCCCCGAAGCGCTTGAATGTTGGAGAACCGATCTGTTTTCGCTCAAATTACCTCGCATTTATATGATTGTTTCGGAAATAAACAGGCGTTTTACTGCGGACCTGTGGAATCTTTACCCGGGAGATTGGGACAGAATATCGAGAATGTCGGTTATAGCATACAACCAAGTAAGAATGGCAAATCTTTGCGTTGTTGCATCACATACTGTGAACGGAGTTTCAAAGCTTCACAGTGACATTCTTAAAAAGACGGTGTTCCACGATTACTATAAAATGATGCCGTGGAAATTTACAAACGTTACAAACGGAATTGCCCACAGAAGATGGTTGTGTTCAGCGAATCCGGAGCTGTCAGCTTTTCTTGACGAGCTTATAGGGATAAATTACCGAAAAGACGCAATGCAGCTTAACGAGCTTGAAAAATATTCATCCGATACCTCTGTAATCGGTCAAATCGAAAAGATCAAGCTCCACAATAAAGAGCGCTTTGCTTATTATATCTACGGTAAAACAGGCAAAAAAATAGATCCCACATCCGTCTTTGACGTTCAGATAAAAAGAATGCATGAATACAAACGCCAGCTTTTGAACGTTATTAAAATTATCGCCCTGTACAATGAAATTTTAGATAATCCAAATTCCGAAATCGAGCCTGCAACCTTTATTTTCGGTTGCAAGGCGGCACCCGGATACCAAATAGCTAAAAAGCTCATAAAGCTTATCAACTATTTATCCGAGGAGCTTGACGGCAATCCGAAAACAAAAGATAAAATTAAAATTTTATTTGTCGAGGATTATAACGTTTCTATCGCCGAGAAGCTTATCCCTGCTGCCGATATTTCCGAGCAAATTTCACTTGCCGGAAAGGAAGCCAGCGGAACAGGCTGTATGAAGCTTATGATGAACGGAGCTTTAACTCTTGGCACTAATGACGGAGCAAACGTTGAAATATTGGAAGCGGTCGGTAAAGAAAATATATTTATTTTCGGTCTTAATTCGCATGAAGTGGAAGAAATTTGGAAAAACGGCTACGTTTCCTCTGATTATTATCACAAATCTTATATTCTGAAAAAAGCCGTTGACCGTTTCAACGAAAAAATAGGCGCGCAATCCTTTTCTCATATATACGATTATCTTATAAAGGGTGGCTATGGCGTTGCAGATCCTTTTATGTGCCTTGCGGATTTTGATTCGTACTTTAATTCTTATAAAAATGCTGTAATGTGCTTCAATGATAAAAGCAGTTGGGCAAAAAAATCACTGATAAATATAGCCAGAAGCGGAATTTTCTCGTCAGATAACAGCATTAAAAACTATGCTGATAATATATGGCACGCAAAGCCGGTATTTGAAACCAAAAATGATAAATAATCTTAACCGTTTATTTAAAAAAATATCCGAAACCGTCGGTAAAATTTCTTTTTATCAGGGCAATAAAGAAATTTTTGGCTCGGCGCTTGAACTGGGGAAGGCATACACACTGACAGCAAAAATCCCTGTTGAACTCGGAGCATATGAAATATCATTTCACATTTTCAGAGATAGCGACGGAAAAGAATTCGAGTATATTGGCGGTTGGTTTTCTCGCGAGGAGCAATTTGACGTGTTTAAGTTTCGCGTCAACACCCTCGATTTCGGATGCGGCTTATATTTTTGTGAGGTAAAAATTCAAAATCCCGCATCAACGATATATGCAGAAAAACAAAATAAAACGCTATTATTTTCGAGCAGATTTAAAAATTCGCGTTTTCAATTCTTAATTTCAGATTTCAAATATGAAGCGCCAAGCCAGCTTTACGGCGGAATTATTTATCATATATTCGTTGACAGATTCAGAAGAAGTAAATTTTCTTTTGATAATAACAAAAACAAATTATTACTGGATTGGACGGATAAGTTACCCGAATATCCAAAATATCCGGGCGAAAAAATTAAAAACGACTACTTTTACGGCGGCGATCTTTTTGGAGTTTCAGAAAAGCTGGATTACCTTTTAACACTTGGGGTAAATATAATCTATCTCTCTCCGATTTTCGAATCCCCCTCAAATCACAAATACGACACCTCAAATTATATGAATGTTGATGAGGGCTTTGGCGGAGATGCGGCACTATTAAAGCTGATAAAGGAAGCAAAAAAACGCGGAATCTACGTAATTCTTGATGGCGTTTTTAATCACACAGGTGACGATAGCATTTATTTCAATAAGCACGGAAAATATTCCGCCCTTGGTGCTTATCAGTCAAAGGAATCGAAGTACTATTCATGGTATGAATTCAAAAAATATCCGCAAGAATATACGTCGTGGTGGGATATAGATATCCTTCCGAGAATAAATCCCGACAAAGAAGAATGCCGTGAATATTTTATCGGTGAGGGCGGAGTAATAGGTAAATATCTGGATATGGGAATACTTGGATTTCGTCTTGATGTCGTTGATGAGCTCTCAGACGCATTTATCGAGAAAATTAAAGAAAAGCAAAACGAGATAAATAAAAAATCCGTGCTTTACGGCGAAGTTTGGGAGGATGCTTCAAATAAGATAGCGTATAACAGAAGAAAAAAATATTATCTTGGCTCGGAGCTTGACGGTGTTATGAACTATCCGCTACGCAAGGGAATTATTGATTATCTTCGAAATAAAGATACAAATGCGCTCTCATATTACTTTAATGAAGTTATGCCGAATGCTCCGAAAAGAATCCGCGACTGTTTTATGAATCTTATCGGCTCTCATGATACGGAAAGAATCATCACGGCGCTCGGAGGCGAAGAAAAGGGCGGAAAATCGGGTGATGAGCTTTTTCTTTACAAAATGACCGAAGGCGAGTATTCGGGTGCCGTACAGCTTCTTAAATGCGCGTATGCGCTAATTGCCACACTGCCGGGAATTCCGAGTATTTATTACGCCGACGAGGTCGGTGCTGAGGGATATTCTGACCCACACAACCGCAAGCCGTTTCCATGGGGAAATGAAAATAAGGAGCTTTTGGAATATTATCGTCTTATCGGAAAAATCAGACGAAATTCTCCGGTTTTTCGCGACGGGGAAATAAAAATTATTTATTTTGACCGTAACTACTTGATTTTTGAACGTTATAAAGTTTATAATAAGATAGTAACCGTAATAAACAATACCCAAGATAAGCTTATATTGAAGTTTGACACAGCCGTAAAAGCTGAAATAGGGAATTATTTATCAAGAAAAATTGAGGTTATGCCAAACAGCGCGGAAATTATTGAAGCGCAAAGATCGAAAAAAATCAGCATTATAAATTAAAAGGATTTCTAAAATGACGTTCACACTTATCGGAATGCCGGGATGCGGAAAAAGCTGCATGGGCAAAGCGCTTGCCACAAAATTAAAAATGAAATTTATTGACGGCGATCGCTTAATAGAAGAAAAAACCGGCAAAAAGCTCTTCGAGATTATAAATGAAGTTGGCATGGAGGGTTTTAAAAAAATAGAAGAAGAAACCCTCCTTTCAATAAATGATGATAACGCAATAATTGCCCCGGGCGGAAGCGCGGTATATTATGACGACGTGATGCAACATTTCAAAAAAATCGGAAAAGTCGTTTATCTTTACGTCGGATACGAGCTTATAAAAGAGCGCCTCGGAGACTACTCAAAGCGCGGTGTGGTTTTGAATGACGGTCAAACACTGCACGATTTATATGAAGAAAGAAAAAAGCTTTTCAATAAATATGCGGACATCGTTTTAAATTGCAACGGCAAAGAGTATACCGAATTCCAAGCAAGCGCCGTTAAGGTGATGTCATCTTACATAAAATAAAATACATAACTATCCCCTTAATCAAGTCAAAACCGTAGCAAGACTGATTAAGGGGCGTAATTATTTAATTCAAAAATAAAATTTCGGATAGCTTTCGGTAAAACAAATCGATTTCCTTTTTTGAATTAAAAAAGGAAAAGCTTACTCTTACCGTACCGATATCATACGTTCCGAGCATTTCGTGTGTAAGCGGCGCGCAATGAAAGCCGGCTCTGACACAAATTCCGCACCTATCTAGTAAGGCCGCAATGCGTGATGGAGGCAATTTTTTTGCTCCGAATGAAACAAGACCGTTTTCTGCGCCATAAATTTTAACATCTTTTAGTTCCGAAAGCCGTTCACGGGTTAAATCCGTAAGGCATGAAAGATGGTTTTCGATATTTTCTATCCCTTGTTCTTTAATGAATTCTATACCTGGAAGAAGTGAAGCAATCGCGGGCGTTGAAAGAGTGCCGGCTTCAAGACGCTCGGGAAGCTGTGTCGGCATTTTTCGGTTTTTAGATTCATTTCCGCTTCCGCCCTCAATTAAGCTTCCGCGCGAAACATCATTATAAAACGCGCAGAAACCCGATCCCTGTATTCCAAAAAGCGCCTTGTGGCCCGGTGCACATACAACGTCGCAAGGGCAGCTTAAATAAGAAAACTCTTTATGTCCAAGCATTTGAGAAGCGTCAACTATAAACTTAAATTTATATTTCTGCCTCAAATTAGATATAGCTTTTATAGGATTTTCTTTTCCTGTAACATTAGAGATAGCATTACAAACAACAAGTGAAATTCCGTTTTTGATTATATCTTCAAGCTCTTTTTCAGACGAGTCGGAAGAAAAAACTGAATAGCTGATATCTGCATCCTCACACGAAAGCTTATCCACTACACGCAAAACTGAATTATGTTCAAGGTCGGAAATTAAAATTTTATCCCCGGGCATAACACTCGTTTTAATTGCTAAATTTAAAGCATAGCTCGCATTCTGTGTGAACACAACGTTTTCTGATTTTTCAAGTCCGATAAGTCCGGCAACCGCCTCGCGCGCTTCGTAAATCTTCTCACTCGCGCGAAGGGACATTACGTGAGCGCTTCTGCCCGGGTTACCGCAATAGGACCTCAGGCATCTTGTTACTTCTTTAATAACCGATTTCGGTTTTGGAAAGGTCGTAGCCGCGTTGTCAAAATATATCATATCAGGTATCTCCCTGACGCAAAGAATATTTGATTTCTCGTCTTTTCAGCTCCGCCACGGCATCTAACAGATAGCGTTCCTCAATTTCAACACCGTATACGCAGCCTTCGTTTGTTAATCTTGAATCTATTTTTATAAGCTTCGATTTTATTCCAATTCCCAAAAGAAGCTTCCTAACTTTTATCGCATAGGTTATTGACCAAAAAGTTAAGGTAACTTTTTTCATTTTCCGACTCCTTTCTTGTTTTTATTCCTACTAATTCAGTTTATGAAAAAAAAGACAAAAGTTACCGAAAATGCTAGACATTTTCCAATGCTTGTGCTATAATATAAGGTAACAAGGAGTAAAATATGGATATTAAACTAATCGAATCCGAAATTCCTTACGGTTCAAACTCATATATCGTTTCCGATTCTGATGAGTTTTTAATTGTTGATCCCTCATCATCTGTCAAAAGTGTCCTTGAAAAATACCCGTTTGATATCAAAAAGTTAAAATATATCATCATCACCCACTCTCATTTTGATCATTTTCTTTTCCTTGATGAGTGGACACAGATTACCGGTGTTTTGCCGACAGTTTCCGAGGATGACGCAAAGGGGCTTTCCGACTCATATTATAACTGTTATTTGCTTTTTATGGGCAAAGATATCGGATACCGAGGTGATTACCTGACCGTTAAGGACGGTGACGTTTTGAAGCTTGGAAACAAAGAAATTAGGGTCATCGCTACTCCCGGGCATACAGTCGGTTCGATGGCATTGCTTACAGACGGTGCCGTTTTTGTCGGTGATACGGTTTTTGCTATGAATTCAGTTGGCAGATGCGACCTTCCGGGCGGCGACCATATAAAACTCAGCGAGTCAATAAGAAAACTTACGGCGCTTAATAAAAATACCGTCGTTTATCCGGGTCATATGACACAAACGACGATAAAAGATATTTCATACGGTTAAAAAAGGATTTGTTATGGAAGAAATCAGAAACAATTTTATTCACGACATTATTGATGCGGATTTAAGTGAAAATCCGGAGCTTAAAATCCATACCCGCTTTCCGCCCGAGCCAAACGGATATCTTCATATCGGCTCAGCCAAGGCTATTTGGATAAATACCATGACTGCAAAAAAATACGGAGGTCTTTTCAATCTTCGTTATGACGATACCAACCCCGCAAAAGAGGACGTAGAATACGTTAACAGTATCTATAACGACCTTGTATGGCTTGGCTGCGAGCCGACGGGAGGTGTTTTTTACGGCTCGGACTACTTTGATAAATGCTACGAATTTGCAGTTAAGCTTATCAAAGAGGGCAAGGCGTACGTTTGCGATCTTAATGCAGACGAGATGCGTGAATACAGGGGAACACTTACCGTACCCGGCAAGAACAGCCCCTACCGCGACAGAAGCATTGAAGAAAACCTTGAGCTTTTCGAAAGAATGAAAAACGGGGAATTTGCCGATGGCTCGAAAACCCTTCGCGCTAAAATCGATATGTCCTCGTCAAATATGAACATGCGCGACCCTGCAATTTACAGAATCGTCAACACCTCGCATCACAGACAAGGCGACAAGTGGTGCATCTATCCTCTTTACGATTATGCTCATCCCATTCAGGACGCGCTTGAAGGTATTACCCATTCGCTTTGCTCGATTGAATTTGAAAACCACAGACCGCTTTATAACTGGGTTGTTGAAAATATCGGTTTTGAAACCAAACCAAAGCAGATCGAATTTGCGCGTCTTAACGTAACACATACGGTTATGTCGAAAAGATATCTCCGTCAGCTCGTCGAAACAGGACTTGTTGACGGCTGGGATGACCCGAGAATGCCTACAATCTGCGGTTTAAGACGCAGAGGATACACTCCGTCGGCGATTTTCGATTTCGTATCCCGCGCAGGTGTTGCCAAGGCATATAGTGTTGTTGATTACGAGCTTCTTGAACACTGCATAAGAGAAGAGCTCAATGATAAAGCAAACAGAAAAATTGCTATTCTCAATCCTATAAAGGTGACTGTAACGAATTACCCGGAGGATGCGGTAGAATACTTTGATTTGCCTAACAATCCGGCGCACCCCGAATCCGGCACAAGAAAAATTCCTTTCACAAGAGAACTTTACATTGATGCTGACGACTTTGCGGAAGTTCCTCCGCCTAAATTTTTCAGAATGAAGCCCGACGGTGAAGTCAGACTTATGGGTGCTTATATTGTAAAATGCAACGAGATAATCAAGGACGAAGCCGGAAAAATCGTTGAAATCAAGTGTACTGCTGATCTTGAAACCAAAAACGGCACGCCGACAGACGGAAGAAAGGTAAAGGGAACTATCCACTGGCTGTCGTCAAAATACGCAAAAGATACCACAGTGAAGCTTTATGATTCTTTGTTTGATATTGAAAACGTAAGCGATATCCCCGAAGGTAAGACATTTGACGATTATCTTAACCGAAACTCTGTAACGACTCTTGAAAACGTAAAAATAGAGGAGTCGCTTGCAGAAGCCGAAAAGGGCGAGCGTTTCCAATTCGTCAGATGCGGATATTTTGTAAAAGACACAAAGTATGAAAACGTCTTTAACCGAATAGTCGGACTTAAAGATAGCTTCCCCAAAAAATAAACTAAAACAAAAACACGAGTTTTTACTTTAAATTCGTGTTTTTTGTTAGGTAGATATAAAATGGATATTAAAAAATTTCTTAATGATGTTTTTTATTACGTAACCGTACCGAAGTGCGCATCATGCGGTGTTCGTCTTTTGAAAAACGACAGGGCGCTTTGCTCTGACTGTCACAAAGAATACCTTAATGCAAAGCTATCGGACTGTTCACTGTGCGGCAAAATTTTATCTGAATGTGAGTGTTCTAATAAATATTTGCGTTCCCACTTTTTATCAAAGCTCATTAAGGTGTACAGATACATTCCCGAAGAAGAGCCACCGACAAACCAGCTCATTTACAGATTAAAAAGAGAGAACAGGGAAGATATACGCAAGTTTCTGTCAAATGAAATAATTGAGGCGATTAAAAATAAAAATTTAGACCTTTCTGATTTTATAATAACAAATATACCAAGACGAAAAAAATCAATTAAGAAATACGGCTTCGACCATACGGAAAAGCTCGCAAAAATCCTATCAAAGGAGCTTTCCCTTGAATATGTTAGGCTCTTAAAATCAGAAGCAGTGCGCGATCAGAAACAAAACAGAGACAGAGCTGAACGTATCGCCAACGCGAAATTCGATTATCTCCCAAAAGCTCCGGACATTAAAGGTAAATCGGTGCTTCTTGTTGACGATATCGTCACAACAGGCGCTTCTCTCGGTGCTGCCGCAATTCTTATTCACGGACTCGGCGCAAAGAAAATCGTTGGCGTTACTATCGCTATTGCTTACAAAGACGATTATACTCCGTTTCAGTTTACGGAATTTTAATTTTCTCTACCTTATAAAACTAATTATTTAACTTAATTACACAAAAAATGGATGTATAAAAATGCAACGAAAAAATCCGTTCTCAAAATTGAGAACGGATTTTTTATCTAAATCGGTAAGCAAATTAAGAAAGCTTTGTATTGTTAATCTTTATACCGGGGCCCATCGTAGTAGCAACTACGCAGCTCTTGATGTACTGACCTTTTGCAGCAGCGGGCTTTGCCTTAATAACAGCGCCAACAAGAGTATTGAAGTTTTCAACAATCTTCTCAGGACCGAAGGATGCCTTGCCGATA
>JAZORS010000063.1:0-4104 GCA_045656725.1 Eubacteriales bacterium
TCCGTTCTCGTATCAACAGATGAGGTCGCCTCATCAAGAACGAGAATCGGGGCTTTTGAAAGCGCAGCTCTTGCAATATTAAGAAGCTGACGCTGTCCTTGGGATAGATTTGCTCCATCACCCTCAAGAACGGTCTGATAACCGTTTTCAAGACGTGTTATAAAGCTATGTGCGCTTGCGGTTTTTGCCGCAGCGATAACCTCCTCGTCGGTTGCATCAAGCCTGCCGTAACGAATATTCTCCATAACAGTTCCCGTGAAAAGATGGGTATCCTGAAGAACCATAGCTATGTTTTTTCTTAAAAAGTCTTTGTTATAGTCAAGAAGCGATTTTCCGTCAATGAGAATCTCGCCCGATGATATATCGTAGAATCGGTTAAGAAGATTGGTAATTGTGGTTTTGCCTGCACCCGTTGAGCCAACGAATGCAATTTTCTGACCGGGCTTTGCATACAGCGAAATGTTTCTCAGTACCAATTTTTCGGGATCGTATCCGAAGTTGACGTCACGAAGAATAACGTCACCGACAATTTCTTTTTCCTCCGAGGCTTCATTTCCTGCGGTTTCAGGATCTTCGTCCATAACCTTAAATACTCGTTCAGCGCCTGCAAGAGCTGCAAATATGGTTGACATTTGCATTGAAATATTGTTTACGGGCATTGAAAATTGCTTTGAATAGCCGGCAAATACAGTAAGAGCACCGGGGGTAAGTCCCGTAGCAAACATAAGAATACCACCGACACCAACAGTTACAGCGTATGAAATCTGGCTTGTGTTACCCATAATAGGACCTGTAATACCGCCAATAAACTGCGCCTTTTGCTGTTTGTTTCTGAGGTCCTCGTTTAAAAGTCGGAACTCTTCCTTTGAAATATCCTCATGGTTAAATACTTTAATTACCTTCTGGCCTGAAACGTTTTCTTCTATATATCCGTTAACTGCTCCAAGAGCCGCCTGCTGCGTTTTATAGTATTTACCGGATTTCTTTGCTAAAATTGCGCCACCCTTTATGAAAATCGGGATAAAAAGAACCGTTATCAATGTAAGCCAGACGTTTGTAAGAATCATAATAACAAATGTTCCGATAAGCGTTATAATTCCGCTTACGATTGATGTTAAAGAGTTATTAAGCATAACATCAATATTATCAATATCGTTAGTGTAACGGCTCATAAGCTCACCGGTGGGATTTGAATCGAAATATTTAACGGGAAGCTTCTGCATTTTCCCAAAAAGGTCGTTTCTTATTTTCTCAACCGAATTTTGAGAAACTGAAAGCATGAAGCGTGACTGTAAATATGACGACAAAACGGCAACGGCAACGCCGAGTGCGATAATGAGAAGCGCCGAGAAAACGTACATTGTGACAGAAAGCCATTCTGCCTTTTGCGCAATACTTTCTATAAGAGGTATTGAGCTTATTTTCTCAATTATTCCGTCAGCAAGCCTTTCAATTGTACTTAACTTCTCAATTTCTACGCCAACATAAAGAGAAAGACGGTTGATAATCGGGGCAAGCATAAACGAAACTATAAGACTTGCAAAGGTTGAAAGAAGCATAAAACCAAATGCAAAAAAAAGCTTTATCTTTGACTTTCCTATATATGAGAAAAGGCGTTTTACCGTTGGCTTTAAGTTCTTCGGCTTTCCTGCCATTCTCCCTCTCATACCGGGAGGACCCATTCCGGGACCTTTTTTCTTAAAGTCGTCTGCGCCGCCACGGTTATACTGCTTTTGAAGCTCGTCAAGTGTTCTTTTCATGACGCCGCATCCTCCTTGTCGATCTGTGAATAATAGATTTCCTGATACTCAACGTTATTTTTTATAAGCTCATCGTGCGTGCCGATTCCGGTTATTTTACCCTCGTTCATTACTATTATACTGTCGGCATCCTTAACAGAGCTGATTCTTTGAGCAATTATAATTTTGGTTGCATTCGGTATTTCCGAGCGAAGCGATTCTCTGATCTGTCTTTCCGTTGCTGTATCGACTGCGCTGGTAGAGTCGTCAAGTATAAGGATTTTAGGCTCTTTCAAAAGAGCTCTTGCTATGCAAAGACGCTGCTTCTGGCCACCGGATACGTTAGCGCCGCCTTTTTCAAGCTCTGTTTCATACTGCATAGGGAAGCTTGATACAAAGGTGTTTGCCGCCGCATGAGATGCGGCATTTTTTAATTCTTCTTCCGTTGCATCTTCTTTTCCCCAGCGAAGATTATCGGATATTGTGCCGGAAAAGAGAAGATTTTTCTGCAAAACCATTCCAACGCCGTCACGCAGATTTTTAAGAGAATAATCTCTGACGTTAACACCGTCAACGAGCACTTCCCCCTCGTCTGTATCGTAAAGGCGAGGAATCATGGAAACGAGCGTTGTTTTTCCGCAGCCCGTAGAACCGATAATTCCGACTGTTGAGCCGCCGGGTATTATAAGATTGATATTATCAAGCACCTTTTCCGTGCTGTTTTTAAAGTAACGGAAGGATACGTTTTTAAATTCGATATTTCCGCTTATAACAGTCTTTTCTTTTTCTGTCGCATAAACGTCTGATATATCAGTCTTTTCGTCAAGAATTTCGCTGATACGCTTTGCGGAAGCAAGCGCACGTGAGGACATCATAAATAAGAACGTTACCATCATAAGAGAATTAAGTATTTGCTGGGTATAGGTAACGAAAACCGCAAGATCCGAGGGCTTCATTCCTGCATTTAAAACTAAATCCTGACCGAGCCAGATAACCGCAATAAGAGTGAGATTCATTATAAGAGTCATAACAGGGCCTATAAAAATCATAACACGGAAGGATTTAATTCCGGATTCTTTAAGCTCGCCGTTTGCTACCTCGAATTTATCTACCTCAAAATCCTCTCTTACAAAGGATTTTACCACTCTGACGTTGGTTATATTTTCTCTTACAGTTGAGTTAAGGGCATCAATTTTCTTCTGCATTTTACCGAATCTCGGCAAGCCAAGTCTTATAAGCCCGCTTATCATGATTATCATAACAGGAATTGAAACGAGGAAAACGAGCGAGAGGTCAGGGCGAAGAATAATCGCCATGACAAGACCGCCTATCATCATTCCGGGAGCTCTTAACGCCATTCGCAAGAGCATATTAACGAAGTTCTGCATCTGCGTAACGTCATTCGTAAGTCGGGTTACTATTGAGCCGGTTGAGAATTTATCAATATTTGAAAATGAATAATCCTGTATTCTGTTATATGCGTCCTGCCTGAGATCAGCGGCAAAATTGACCGAGGCCCGAGCGCCAAAATATGCACCGCCAATACCACCTGCCATCATAAGACCGGCGCAAAGTATCATAAGCGCCATTATTCCAAGGCTTACGCTTATGCCATTTGCCTCAACGGATTTTTCAAGGACTATTGAAAACAGCCTTGGCATTATAACCTCTCCGATTACCTCAATTATCATACAAAGAGGTCCAAGAAGAAAAAAGTGCCAATAAGGTTTTACGTATTTTAGCCACTTTCTCATTTATCTGTTCTCCTTTTCACCATTTCATTTTCTGCATTTTTTAAAATGCGATCCAAAAATTCTATATATTTCGAAAGCTCACCATCCGATAAGCCAGAAAACAAGCCACGGTCTATCTGGTTAAATACAATTTTCGTGCGCTCTACTAAATTTTTTCCAAGCTCTGTGATTGTGATTTCGTTGTATCTGTTATCTATGCCGCTTGTTTTCTTGATATAACCGTCACATTCGAGCTTTTGAAGCGCCCCGGTTACAGCAGCAGGGCTTATTCCGAGATGAACTGCAAGCTCTTTTTGAGAAAACAGATTGTTTTTATCCGATAAATGCATTAGTATTTTATGCTGTGTTCTGTGTATTCCAATATCTGAAACGTCAAAATCTATAAGATTCTTATGCACCCTCAAAATATTTATCATTTTATCTATTGCGCAAAATAGCTTGTTTTCCATTTTAACCTCCCTATAAAGAAATCAAACACGAAAATAATTAAGCACTTAATTATTATACCAAAATCACGGAAAAAGTCAACCGAAAAATAACAAATTTTAAATATTTTGTTGCTTTTCATTTATTATTATGTTAGAATGAAAACGAAAAGAAACGAGGAATAC
>JAZORS010000064.1:0-2267 GCA_045656725.1 Eubacteriales bacterium
TGTTAAATACGTTGAAAATGATAAACGGGAAGAGAAACACAATGGTATTTACGCTTATAGCGATTGCCTCTGAATCCTTTGCCGAATCGAGGAAAAGAAGGGTAAAGGGCTTGGCAAAAATCATGAAAAGGCCCATCGTTACACCGAAAAATAAAAGGCCTTGAGAAATTCCGATTTTTATTCCTTGCTTTATTTTGTCGATTTTTCCTGCCCCCATAGCTTGAGCAACGAAGCTCGTATTTGCCTTGCTTGAATTTTGATATACTGCAACTATCAGACTTCTTGCCTTGTTTGCCACGGCATATCCTGCAATGGCGGCAGTCGTGCAGGTGTTGGTGAGAGGTGAAATCATTGCGGTGCATGCATACATTGCCATTTGCTGAAGCGCTGACGGATAACCGAATTCTATTGATTGATACAGCAGATCTTTGTTTATTTCAAAGCGTTTGTTGCTTATTTTCATGTTTTTGAAGAGCCGTGCGTAAATATAGAAGTAAATTATCGTGGTTACGCCTGAAGCAATCATCGTAGCAATGGCGCTGTATCCTATGCTTTTATCAAGCACTCCGAGGAACAGGTAGTTTAGAGCTACGTTGATAATTCCGGTAGTGACAGATGCAGCGAGCGGTATTTTCGTCAATCCCATTCCGTTTGAAATATAGGTAAATCCCCAGTTGAATTGTAAAACGATATAACTGAAGGAGTATATTCTGAAATAGATTTCCGCATTTTCATAAATTTCTTCGTTTACGTTCAGTATATCAAATATCTGCTTACAAAACAGGTTACATACAACGGAAATAATGACGGCAAGGGATGCTGACATTAAAAAATTAAGCTTAATAACGTTTAACATCCTCTCATAATCGCCCTTGCCGAAAAGCACGGAAACGTATATTCCTATACCGGTGAGGTAACCGAAGAAAATAGAGTTCAAGAACTCGATAAACTCAGCGGTAACGGCGGTTGCCGAAAAAGCCTCGCTACCGATAAACTGTCCTATCATCATAGAGTTAACGAAGCTGTAGGACTGTGAAAGAAGGGCTGATAAAATCAGCGGGATTGCGAATAATAAGTAATTTTTTCGCATATCTCCCTCGTATAGCTTTTTTATTTCCTTCATATCAAAAACTCCTTGACTTTTTATGATAAATTTATTATAATATAGCCAAATCCAAAAAGCAAGATTTGCGAAAATAAATCAAAATAATCAAAAACAATCAAAAAGTGAGGATATTATGTATCAGTCGGAGCGAATGGACGAGATAATGAAGATAGTCAAGAAAAATCACTATGTAACCGTTGATTATCTTGTAAAGGAAATAAAATACAGCCCCGCAAGCATAAGGAGAGATCTTACTATTCTTCAAAAGCAGGGGCTTGTAACGAGAAGCTATGGCGGAGTAACCTTCAAGGATGCAAACAACTCACCATTTAAATTTCGTCAGCATAGCATGAAGACGGCAAAGCATGCCATAGCTGCCAAAGCGGCAACTTTAGTAAAAAACGGTGACGTCGTGTTTATTGACGGATCGTCAACCTCACAGTATCTGGGTCGCTTTTTAATAGAGAAAAAGGGAATAATAGTAATAACGTGCAATATGATTCTCGCTGATTTTTTAAGTGAAAACGGTATAGAAACCTATTGCACGGGCGGAAAGGTTGTAGAATATCCGGGGATTTTAGGCGGTGATATTATGATAAATTCCTTGTCAAGCTTTAACGTGGATATTGCCTTCTTTGCTTCAACGGCATTCAGCCCTAATGGGCAAATTCTTGCCTTGGGGGAGGGGGGAGTTAGCTGCCACCATGCATTCAGAAAATGCTCTAAAAAGCTTGTTTACCTCTGCGGAAGTGATAAATTCGGAGCGAGCGGCAAATTCGTCAGCTTTGATCTTAATAAGGTTGATTATTTTATAAGCGATAAAAGTGTTGATGATGAGCTCAAGCAAACGTTTGAGAATACTACCTTTTTATGCACGTAAAATGTGGGCAAGAAATATAGATGCCTTTTCAATCTCCTAACGTCAGTTTAAGATTAAAATAAAAGCCTTCCCATTGGGGAAGGCTTTTATTTTCAAATTTATTTACTCATACAAGGGATACTTCTTGCAAAGTGCCGCAACACGCTCTCTCGCCTCGTCCTGATTTTTCTCAAAATCAGCAAGTGTAAGGCTGATAATCTCGGCAACCTCAACCATATCCTCCTCCACGAAGCCTCTTGTAGTAGCCGCCGCAGTGCCAAGACAAGTCGGAGGCCAAGCGGT
>JAZORS010000065.1:0-22213 GCA_045656725.1 Eubacteriales bacterium
TCCAATAGCGTAACCGCCCTCGTAAGCCTTTTTAAACATTTCTTTTGTTGTTACAAGTGCCATTTTAATTCTCCTTGTTATTTGCTGATACGTATATTCTACACTTTTTAGAGGGAAAAATCAAGACTTGTTTTAAAAAAGGACTAAATATTTTCGGGAAAAAGGGAAGAAAGACGTTTGTCGCCCAAAGGAAGCCGCCGGGGCTAGCTTGATTTGGTGCAGAAATCGTCGTTCTCCAACCTAGAGGCGTATACTATACGTCGGAGGGAGGAAACGGCGATAGAATAAAAAATTATAATTGATTGGAGAAAAACGCAGTTTTTCAACCTTAACCTCATTAAGGTTGTGCAAAGAAAAGAAAGAGACACTATTTTTTAAATAGTACCCCATTTTTTATTCGCTTATGCCCAAATCAAGCAGCCCCTATTTTTTGTTACTTTCTTCGGTATGACATATATTTTCCCAAAACCGAAAGCAAAAGAGAGCCGACCGTGACGGTAAAATAATTTATCACACTGCGCCAGACTTTGATTTTTATTGCCCCGACAAGAGGATAAACCATACTTAAAGCCGCGCTCACCGCATTAAACTCCCCCTTGTTTGTAATAAGGAAAATTTCGTTTGTTACGGCAAAGAGAAAATAGATAATTATGAAATATTTTCCCTCGGCTTTAATAAATGCCAAAAGCTCTTTGCCAAAGAAAAACCTGCAATCCTCAGGGAACGATGCCTTGCATTTTCTCGCGTAAACAAAATAAAACGATGCAAGATACGCAAGCTCAATAAATATAGTGATAGGTATCAATAAATCCGAAATTCTGTAACCGAAAATAACGGAAAAGGCGGCAAATACCGCAAAAAGCAGAAGCGTTAAAATACTCGCTTTTGCAATAGTCCAAAGCGCCCGAATACAGTATCGGGGCTTGTTTTTTATCTTGCGTCTTGCTCTTTTTCTGCTCATCCGTTTTCTCCGTTTAAATCTACTACGCGAAGCATAGCCGCCTCAACGTCAGAATAGCTTTTCGCACGGTTTATCTCCGCGCGCAAGCTTGCCGCGCCCCTGAACGAGCGCAAATACTGCGCTATCTGACCGCGCGCCTCGCGCACGGCAATCTCCTCGCCTTTATCCGAAATGGCAAGCCGAAGCTGCAAAAGCGCCGTATTAACCCTCTCGTTTACCGTAGGGGGCGTGTATTCTTTTCCGTCTATTGCCGCGCGAATTTCCTCGAAAATGAAGGGGTTGCCGATAGCGCCGCGGCCTATCATAATTCCGTCAGCTCCCGTTTCCTTTATAACGGCAAGCGCACGCACGCCGTCTGTTATATCCCCGTTTGCGATAACGGGAATTTTAAGCGCCCGTTTCACCTCGGCTATTTCACTGTATCTTGCCTCGCCCGAATAAAGAGCCGCGCGTGTGCGCCCGTGAACCGTCACAAGCGAAGCTCCGCCGCACTCTGCGGCAAGCGCGCAGTCCCTTACGTTTATGCTGTTCTCGTCTATTCCGAGGCGAAGCTTAACTCCGACGGGAACCTTGACAGCGCCCGATACCGCGCTTACGATTTCTTCTATTTTTTTCGGCTCTTTCATAAGAGCCGAGCCCTCGTTATTCTTAAAAATTTTCGGCACGGGGCAGCCCATATTTATGTCTATCATAAAGGGCAAAGCTCCGCCGAACTCACCCAAAGCAATTATCCTTGCCGCCTCGGCAATAATTTCCGGCTCGGAGCCAAAAAGCTGAACGGCAGAGGGTGCTTCGTCCTCCCCGATTTTAGCAAGAGCCGCCGTTTTTCTGTCGCGGTAAACAACCGCCTTTGCGCTGACCATCTCGCTGACGGAGAATTCAGCTCCGCATTTTTTACATACGAGGCGCATTGCTCTGTCCGAAAAGCCCGCCATAGGAGCGAGAGCCAAGCCGTATTCAAAAGCAAGTCTGCCGATATTTAGTCTTGGTTTGTTCATCTCGCCGCCTCCTTTTACATAACTAATTAAATGATACCACAAGCCCGAAAAATATACAAGAGCTTAAATAAATTTTTCATTTTTCGCCCTTTACAGTGAACCTTTTTTCTGCTAAAATATATATACAAAAAGCACAGTCAATTGTCACCGTGCTTTCCATAAACTGCTATTGGAGAATTTATGAAAATTATAGTTTCCGTTGACGACAGAGGTGGTATGGCGTTCAACAAACGCCGCCTGAGCCGTGATAAAGCCGTGATTTCCGATATTGAAAGCATCGTTCTTGACGAAGCGCTTTTTGCCGAGCCGTATTCGGCAGAGCTTTTTTCAGATGCGGCGCTTAATATCATTCTTTCGCAAACGCCCGAGAAGCTTGCCGAGGAGGACGATTTCGTCTTTCTTGAAACAAGGTCGCCCGCGCCCTTTGCGAAAGATGCAAGGGAGCTTATAATCTATAAATGGAACAGGCGCTATCCCTTTGACGTGTCTTTGGGATTTTCGCCTGAGGAGCTTGGCTTCAAGCTCAAATCAAGCCATGAGTTCGCGGGAAATTCACACGACAAAATAACGAGAGAGGTTTACGTTAAATGAAAAAGCTTTTATCCTTAATTTTGCTTCTTGCGCTTTGTTTTTCTTTTACCTCGTGCGCGGAACTTTCGGAGAGCATTGAGGATATCCTCGGCGGCATCTTGAACGGCGGCGACGATGACTCCTATCTTCTTGATTCCGTGCCCAAATTTGACGGAAAGAGTGCCTTTGTTTCGATAAACGAAAACACTCCGTTTTTCACCGAGGACGAAATAACAGACAAATCCTTTGAAAGCTACTCCGAGCTTGACCTGCTCGGAAGATGCGGCGTTGCCACGGCCTCGGTTGGACTCGACCTTATGCCAACGGAGGAGCGCGGCAGCATCGGCTCCGTTAAGCCAAGCGGCTGGCAAAGCATAAAATACGATATAGTTGACGGCAAGTATTTATATAACCGCTGTCACCTTATCGGCTATCAGCTCACCGCGGAAAACGCAAACGAAAAGAATCTCATAACGGGCACAAGATATCTGAATATCGAGGGTATGCTCCCGTTTGAAAATATGATTGCCGACTACGTCAAGGAAACGAAAAACCACGTTATGTATAGGGTGACACCTATTTTTGAGGGTGACAACCTCGTGGCAAGCGGCGTTCTTCTTGAAGCATATTCCGTTGAAGATAACGGAGAGGGAATTTGCTTTTGCGTTTACGCTTACAATGCCCAGCCGGGTATAGATATTGACTACAAAACCGGAAAAAGCGCCCTTTCCGGTGATCCGATAGAAAAGGGCGAGGAGGGAAGCGAGAGCGTTCCCGGTGACGGAGAGGAAACGGGAGATTACGTTCTTAACACAAGCTCTATGAAATTCCATACGCCCGACTGCTCGTACGCGAAATCCATAAAGACGGGCAACCGACAGGAGTTCAAGGGAGCGCGCGAGGAGCTTATTGAGGACGGCTACTCTCCCTGCGGCACTTGCAAACCCTAGGGGCTGCCGTATTTAGGCATAACCGAAAACAAAATACGCGAGGTATGGATTTGCTCTGTACCTCACTTTAATTTTTACACAATTTATAAGGTTGAAAACCTATGGTTTTCTTCAAAATTATTTGGTATTTTGTTTTCTATTTCCGTTCTCTTCCTCTCGCTGTATGATATACAGCTTCGGGGCGAGAACGAAAATTTCTGCTCTAAATCCGTTCGCCCCGGCTTTCGTATTTGGGCATAATAGAATAAAAACAAGAGGCATTATTTTTAAGATAGTGCCTCTGTCGTTTCTTTATATAATTTATATCAATGAATTGATGCTCACATGGCAATTCATGCGGTTCACCGCAATTCATGACACGCAGTGTCAATTCATGCAACACTGTTGCAATTCATTGCGTGTTCTCCGGATAACACGCAGTATAAAGCTCGTTAATCTCAACTCCGAGGACCTGTGCGATTGCAAAAAGCTCAATGTCGGTCACGGTGCGAGAATAATCTTCAATTCTCGAAACAGAGCCGCGGCAAATATAAACGCCAAGCAGTTCGAGCTTGTTCGACAAATCCTGCTGGCTTATCTTTACTTTTGAGCGAAGCTTTTTCAGATTTGCGCCTATAAGATTTTTCTTTTCTCCGTCTATTATTCTTGCCATCACATATTTCTCCGTTAGCATTTTTTGTCTTGACACAAGACACTTTTTATGATATACTAATTTCAAAAATATGTTGTCCTATCATAAGACAAAAGCAAAATAATACGTGAGGTCAAATAATGGAAAACGTCGGAATAAAAAAAGAGATAGATAAACTCGGAAGAATTTGTATTCCGAAAGAAATGAGAAATCTTTTCAATCTTCAAAACGAAGTTGAACTTCAAGTAACAAAAGAGGGGATATTACTCAAAAATCCTGAATATGTATTAGTAAAAAAAGATACAACGGTTTAGCCGTTTTATTACCAACAAAGCCATCAAAATATGCACAAAATTGAAGCGAGGCACGGACTTAATCCACACCTCGCTTATTTCGTTTTCATTTGCGCATAGGCAACCGTTTGTTTTTCAGAAAAACCTTTTCCGCACGGTTTCCAGCTTTCCGGAGAGCAAAGGGAAAAGCGCGAAAAACGCTACCGCGTTGCACACGAGCTGTATTGCGTAAAAGCCGACCCCTCTTGCGTAATATATAGAAAATCTATAAAAAAAGTTGTCGTAATTTCCCGTGAAAAGCCCTATATCAACCAAGCTCGACAGCACCCCGAAAAACAAGGTCAGAACGCAGGCGATACCGCCAAGCAGAAAGCGGTTTTTCACCCCCGCTTTTCCAAGGAGCATAAATACCGTGGCAACAAGAGGCCAATATATTATATACGTTATTATCCACGTGTTAACGCCCCATATAAGCGGCTCAACGGAAACGAAAACAGCGGCGGCAAGAACACCGGGCAAGCCGAAAACGTAGCCGTACAGCGCACAAAGAAGCGTTACAACCTCAACGTTTGGAAGAAACGCGAGCGCAAGCTTTCCGCACTCAATGCTCGCCGCCATAATTCCGACAAGCGCAACGTAGCGGGCAGCGCTTTTTCTTTTCGTCTTATTATCCATAAACTATCGTTCCTATGTAAATTACCGTTCCGTCGGTAAAACTCATATCCTTTGCGCCGACACCGGAGCCGACAAGCTTCACGCCCTCGTATTCCATCTCCTGCGCCCAGTCCGAAACGTCAAAATCAAGAGGGTTTGACGTGTAAATATAAATATATTCGTATTTTGCCGCATCCGGTTTAAGCTCTCCTACGGATTCTATCATCGTGCCGCTTGCCGCGTAGGTAAGGGATTCTGTTTCCCTAAGATAGTCAAGGACGGAAAAAAGCCCGTTTTCTATCTTGACGTCAGCAAGCTCCACCTCATATTCAACGGGCGCATCAAGGCCGAGAACAACGGTTATTTTGCCCGCTTCGTCACCGCCGCCGCAGGCAGTGGCGCAAAGAATAAGAGCCGCGCTCAAAATAAGAGCCAAAATTTTCATAGCTTTTTTCATTTTAAATTCCTACTTTCTTTTTTCTATTAAATTCGGCTTTTTGCCAAAATCAAAATTGCCTCACGCAAAGGGGCGTGAGGCAAAAAGACGCAAAAGGGCGCCGTATATTAAGCCAGTTTCCCCCACTTGCCCGGAGAAATGTTTTATACTTAAGATTCCGGCAGGCCTTCCGACTGGGAGCGTGTCGCTCGTTACGGCAATGGCTGTTGCGGCAGATTTTCACTGCACTTTCCCTGCTTGACCTCAAATGCGAGGTATCGGATTCTTTTCAATTCATAATTACATTCTACACCGCGTTAGCTTAATTTTATATCACTTAAAAAACTCAAAAGCATAAAAAAACAAACATTTTATCTTGCCAAGAAATCATATGCTCTTTATAGTTTTTTAAATAATTAAAGCTCAAACTCGGTATAGGGTTTCAGGATTACCGCATCTTCAAAATCAAAGCTTTCGGGCGAGATATCGTCAAAAAGCCCGAAGTGCAAGGGAATTGCCGATTTTGCGCCAAGCTCGTAGGCAAAGTCAGCCGCGTCCTTTGCATTCATATTGTTGCCCTTGCCGTTAATCGGCAGAAAGGCGTAATCAACTCCGTCGGGCGCAAGGTCGAGAACATCGTCTATAACGTCATAATTATAGAGTGTATCGCCGCTGACATAGTAGGTTTTCCGTCCGTCGTCAATAATGAAGCCGACAGCGCATCTGTCGCTGTGCTCCGCGTGGGTAGCATAGAAGGTAACGCCCCTCTCGCCCCAAACGGAATGCTGATTCAACATAACGTAGTTATGCTCTCCGCCAAGCTCCGCAAGCTTCTTGTACGCGCTGTACGGCGCTAAAAACGTCACGGGGTGAGCCGTGTTTTCAAGAATACGCGAAAGCGTTTCCATATTGAGATGGTCCTCATGCTCGTGCGTGATAAGTATCACGTCGGGATTACAGCCGAAATAGCTCTCGTCTATCGGCATTCTGCGAGCAAAATGCTCTCCCTTTTTCCGAAGCGAATCGGAAAGGTAGGGGTCAACGAGTATCTTTATGTTTTCGTTTTCAAATAAGAGTCCCGCTTGGGTAAGCCACGTTACTTTCAAAACAGTTTTTCCTTTCGTTGTTTAAATAAAAGACAAGACGAGAATCGCAATACCGCCCGAGGCAATACCTATTGCGCCGCCGGCAAGCACGTCTCTTATAAAGTGTATGCCGAGAAGCACCCTTGATACAGCAAGAAGCAAGGCAAAGACCGAAAGCAGAGCGCCGCCCCACACGCAAAAACGAAAAGCGATAACCGCTATTGCAAATGCCGAATACGCGTGGCGCGAGGGAAACGACTTTCCCTCTCTTTCCTTTGGCTTTTCAAGATAAAAGTCATAGATCTCATAAGGACGGGGCGCATCGAACGCCGCGCGCACGAATGAAACTATAAAAAAGGGAATTGAAGCGGAGAAAAACAGCCCAAGCCCAAGATAAAGCGATTCGCGGAAGGTAAAAAACAGAAGATATGCGTAAGAAAGCACAAATGCTATAACGGTAAAGCCGTTTATTGTTTTCAGCGCAAGCGTCGCCTTGTGCGAGGAATAAACTTGCCTTAACGTTTTCTCCATCTTTACACCCCTTATGCGAAAATTGAAATCATCGCGTGATTTTCTATATTGTAGCATAAGAGGGAAAAATAGTCAAGTTTTATCGAAGCAACGATAAACGAATACCGCTTTTCGTAATGCCATTAATGTTTATTCGTTTATTCAACACGCAACCGAGGCGAACCTATTTTATCTTATTAGAGGTGGCAACTATATCCGCGCCCGTGTCAAGAACGTTCTCGATAATTACGTCGCCTATCTTAACATCACAGGGCGCAAGAGTGGAATTGATTTTTTCCATAACGGCAAAAAGCATTTCCTTTGGAATGGGAGAGGAGGTCTTTATGGAAACGAGTCCGCCGCCCACACACAAGGCGGTACTTGTAAGAGTTCTTGTGGGGTGGGTGCATTCGCTCTCAGCATAGGCAATACCTCTTTTACAGCTGTTGCCAACAACCTCGGTTACCTCGCCCTTGTCGGAAAGGGAAACCGTCATCTGGCAGCCCTTGGGGCAAACTATACAGGTAAGTTTTCTTTGTTTCATTTTTCTGCCCCCCTTATTTCAAATCCAAAACGGATATTTTTATTTCGCCCGATTTTATCTCGCTTATCATATCACGCGTCAGCTTTACGGTTTCCATTTCGCCGGGCGCAAGCTTCTGCTTTCTCTTTTCGAGAATCACCCTCTCGCCCTCGGAAACCACTATCTTTTTGTCGCGGAAAACGTCGCTGACTCTGAAATAAAGAGTGGTGTCCTCGTCAGAGGTAATGCGCTGGGGAACTGTATAGCGCACCTTGCCGTCGGTTTTCACGCTTATCGGCGCGCGTGAGGCGAGAAGCTCACCCCGAGCAAATGCCGCGGCTGATTTGCCGGCAATAACGGCTTCCTCGGAAACGTAGTCTACAAGGTCGTGCACGTGAAGAACGTTTCCGCAGGCAAAGATGCCCGGAATATCCGTTTCGCGCCGTCCGTTGACCACAGCGCCGTTTGTCATTCTGTCAAGCGATGCGCCCGCTCCCTTGGTAAGCTCGTTTTCGGGAATAAGACCGCAGGAGAAAAGTATCGTATCGCAGGATATATGCTTTTCCGTTCCGGGAATAGGACGCCTTTCCGAGTCAACCTCGGCTATAACTACACCCTCAACTCTTTCCTTGCCCTGTATTTCTATTGCGGTGTGGGAGAGCAAAAGGGGAATATCAAAATCGTTAAGGCACTGCTCAATATTTCTCGCAAGGCCGCCCGAATAAGGCAAAAGCTCGCAAACCGCCTTAACCCTTGCGCCTTCAAGCGTCATTCTGCGCGCCATTATAAGACCTATATCACCCGAGCCGAAAATAACGACCTCGCGCCCCGGCATATAGCCCTTCATATTAACGAATTTCTGCGCAGTTCCCGCGGTTAGCATACCCGAAGGACGCGTGCCCGCAATATTGAGAGCGCCCTTCGGTCTTTCTCTGCAACCCATAGCGAGAATAACCGACTTTGCCTCAACCGTAAAAACACCTAGCTCTCGGTTCATAGCCGTGACGGTTTTATCGCGGGAAAGCTCTATAACCATAGTGTCGAGCATAAAGGGAATACCAAGCTCGCGCACCTGTTTTTCATACCTGTACGCATATTCGGGGCCCGTCAGCTCCTCACCGAAGCGGTGAAGCCCGAAGCCGTTATGGATACACTGACGCAGAATTCCGCCAAGTGCGTTATCTCTTTCAAGTATAAGTATGTCGCGAAGTCCCGCTTCGTGCGCGGCAACCGCCGCCGCCATTCCGGCAGGACCGCCGCCTATTACTACGAGGTCGCATTTAAGTGTTTTATTCATATCAGCGTCCTCCCTTCGTGCGTCCGCGGTTGATATAAGAGCCGCCGCCGAATTTCGTTACCTCGTCGTATTCAACTCCCAATTCCTTTGCGAGAAGCTCGATAATATAAGGGGTACAGAAGCCGCCCTGGCATCTTCCCATAGTGGCTCTCGTTCTGCGCTTGACTCCGTCAATGTCTGTCGGGCGCGGATTAGTTCTTATAGCTTCAAGAATCTCACCCTCCGTAACCGTTTCACAGCGGCAGATTACGTGCGCGTATTCGGGATGCTCTTTAATTATCTCGTTCTTTTCCTCATTTGAAAGCTCTTTAAAATAGTGAGCCGGACGGCGCGTGCCCGAGAAGCTTTCGTTTCTTTCAAGCTTGGCACCGCTTTTTTTAAGAAGCTCTACCGTATATTCCGCAATAGCGGGCGCGGAAGAAAGACCGGGGCTTTCAATTCCGGCAACGTTAAAGAAATTCTCCACAGGAGAGTTTATTATGAAATCTCCTGTTGAGCCGATGCTTCTTATACCGGAAAACGAGGTTATTACCTTTGAAAAATCTATTCCCTTGACCTGCTCGTTTGCCTGCTTGCGAATCTTTGAAAAGCCCTCCTGCGAGGTCGCCTGACGGTCTTTATCGGTAACGTTCTCTGCCGTAGGGCCGAGAATGAGGTTTCCGTCTACCGTAGGGCTTACGAGTATTCCCTTACCCATACCCGACGGACAGCGGAAAACAGTTCTTGTAACGTGCTGTCCGCACTCCTTGTCAAGAAGCATATACTCACCGATTCTCGGTGTTACCGTGAAGCTGTTATCTCCAACCATTTTGGCTATTTTATCAGAATAAACGCCGGCGCAGTTGATTACGTATTTTGCTTCAATTTCTTCTTTTTCCGATTTTACCTTATATACGCCGCCGCTTTTCTCAATTCCCACAACCTCGAAATTGCATTTCAGCGTGGCGCCGTTATCCATAGCGTTTCCAACCGCCGCAACGGTAAGCTCGTAGGGGCAGGTTATAGCGCCGCGGGGCGCGTAAAGAGCGCACACAACGCCATCGCCTATATTCGGTTCAAGCTCAAGGACCTCTTCTCTTGAAAGCAGAAAAAGCTCCCGAACTCCGTTTTTTACACCTCTGTCAAAAAGCTCCTTTAAGGTTTCTTTATCTTCCTCGTTAAAGCCGACGACGAGCGAGCCGCATCTATTGTATTTAACGCCAAGCTCGCGCGAAAGCTCCTCCATAATTTCCGAGCCGCGCACGTTAAGCTTCGCTTTGAGCGAGCCGGGCTTTGCATCAAAGCCTGAGTGAACTATTGCGCTGTTGGCACGGGTTGCGCCCATTGCAACGTCATTTCTGCGTTCAACGAGGCAGACCTTTACCTTGTATTTGGCAAGCTCTCTTGCAACGAAGCCGCCGACAACGCCTGCGCCTATAACTACAACGTCAAACATATCTATCTCCTTAAAGAAAATATTTCAGCGAAAAAATGGATTAAATCCATCCATTATCCGTGTATACCGTACTATGTAATTGTAGCATAAACGCCATATGTTTTCAAGAAGTTTTGCGTTTTTTGTCGCCGTTTGATAAAATTTCTTGAATTTCATTCAAGACGCTGAATTTCCATCACGCTGACGGAACAATCGTCCCTCGCCCCTTCCCCCGCAAGGGCCGCTTCAAGTATCGCATCCGCCGCTTCCTTTAACGATACCTTTGCCGCGGCTGAAAGTATTTCAAAAATCCTCGCCTCTGCCGCATCAAGAACTCCGTCGGACATCATAATGATTCTGTCGCCCTCTTTAACCTCAACTCTGACTCTTTCCGCATCAATATTCCGCATAAGACCGAGAGGCGCGCACTCGGAGCGCACCCTGAAAAGAGATGTTTCTCTGAGAACAAACGAAGATGCCGCACCGCTTTTTATAAACATCGCCTCGCCGTGAAAGAGGTCGAAACGGAAAACGTCAAGAGCAACCGAGCGCTCCTCGCGCCCGTTGCGCAGAAGTCGGTTGAGCACGTAAAAGGCAGTATTGTCCGAAACCGAAGAAAGAAGCATGGCGGAGAGCGTGTCGGAAGCGAACACGGATACGTCGGAAGCAGACGGACCCGTGCCCATTCCGTCAGAAACAATTGAATAAAAATATCCGTCAGGCGAGGTAAAAGCGGAAAGAGTATCGCCCGACACCTCGCCCTCGTTTGCCGAAACGGATGCCTTTGCATAATCAACAGTATAAAGAGGGCGTGTCGCGGCATCAAGGAGTGCAATTTCTCCGCGTCTATAATAAGAGGGGGCGGCGAGCTTAACGCCAAGAAGCGCCTCAACACCCTCGCAAAGCGCCTTTGAGCTTATAATTTCGCCGCTTTTATCGTTTCCTGCAATAATTACTCTCTTTTTCCTCTCTCCTATTACCTTTGCCGCAGCATCCGAAAGCCCAAGAGTCGGCAAAAGCTCCCGTAGGCTCTCACCAAGAGCCAAATCCTCTGTTTCATCGCGCGCCTCGGCATCCTTTGCCTCTTTTATCATTTTTGCGATAAGCTCATATTCTACCGACAAATCCGAAAGCCGCTTCAAGCTCCCCTCGCGTCTGAAATAATTACCGAAATCCTCACAAAGGCGGTCAAAAAGCATCGCCTTGTTCTGGCAGTAGGAGGGAAGAATTTTACAGCACTTTTCCGAAACCGCGCTGTCCTTGTAAATAATTGTTGACATATTTTCGACAATTTCAACACACGGGGCGGGGTTTATAGCTCGGCATATCTCGAAAGAGGGGCAAACTGCGCAGATGCCCCTGAGGGAAGTGACGAGTCGGTCCGCAATCTCTTTTCGGCTCGGCTCTTCTTCCTTTTTTCCAAGCGAAGCGAGGCGCGCGGAAATCGCTTCCATAGCAGAGGAAAGCTTCTTTCCGTCTTTCGCTTCTCCTTTATGAGAGAGCGCCTCTGCCGAAACCATATCAAACGCCTCTCGCCGTTTATCGCCCTCATCTTTATTCTCTCCGGGAAGTGCTTTTGAAAACGGAAAAAACAAGGCCGCTGAAAGCGCAAACTCCGGCATAGTTGAAAGAAATCCGACAGTGCCGCCCGAAAATGCGCTCCACGCGCCAAGCGCAGCTCCGCCTGCAAATACGGAAACGCTTTCTCCAAGCGAAAACACCAAGCCGGACACAAGACCGAGAAGCGCAAAGCCGGGAGAATAAATCACCGAGGTGGCAAAGCTCGATATAAAGCCGATAGCCATAGCCTTCACCGCGCCGAATCTTTTAGCAAAAAACAGAGTCAGAAACGAAGAAAAAACGAAGCTTGCGCCTATGCCGAATATTTCGTACTCATTTAACCTTACGGAAACGAGAATAACGCTTATAACGAATGCGGAGCAGAAAAGAATGAAAGAATACCTTTCCTTTCCCTCTCTTTTCTTAAAAACCGCGCCGCCCGTGCCTAAAAGCACGTCGGAAAAGCGCACGTCGGAATCGTAAAGCATTGAAAAAACAAAGCAAAACCCTGCGCAAAGCAGCGTGCTTGCAAGCCCGTATAAAATGCTGCTTGAATTGAATCCCTCATATAAAACGGTATAAAGCGCGCCTATAAATGAGGCAATCACGGCCGTGGATATCCGCAAAATGAGCGATTCGCGGAAAAGCGCGCTTTTTTCCTTAACCCCACCCGATACTATCACCCGCAAAAAGAGGGCAATAATAATAAGTATGGCATCAACCGTACCCGAGGCAGAGCGCAGAAGCGAGCCTACTATTCCGCCTGCCGCGGAAAAAAACACACCCGCAGGTGATGCCGCAACAAACGCCAGCGCCAAGGGATAAGCGCCGAAAATAAAATGCTGCCCCGAAAAAAGAAAGCCGAGAACAAACGCAAGAAAATCAAAAACGAGAAGCCCCGGATTTTCCTTTCTTTCTTTTATTCCCTCGCTAAGACCGCCGGGGGCAAAAGCCCCCGCCGTGTTTTGTTTACCGTCCATCACTCTCTCCTCTTATCTTTGATATTTTTTACTATTTTAATACGGAAAGAGAGAATATTTTGTCTTAATCGGGAATATATTTATACCCTGTTTCGACAAACAAAAAAAGCAAGCCCCCACCTTGTGTCAAAAGTGAAAGAAAACTTGCTTTTCTTATCGTTTTATGCGATATGTTATCCGTAAGAGAATCGAACTAACAAGTCTTACGGCTATCAATTTTTAAGAGAATGTATGGGAGCGGGGATTCTTCCGCCGCGGGAAATAAATTCCTCGCAGGATTCATTTCTCAAAGGCATTATAGGCGCGTAGCCGAGAAGGCCGCCGAACGTTGCCGTGTCGCCAACGCCCTTTCCGTGAACGGGAATAACTCTTACAGCCGTTGTCTTGTTGTTTACAACGCCTATCGAAATTTCGTCAGCTATAATACCCGAAATCGTGCTTGCCGAGGTGTCACCGGGGACGGCAATCATATCAAGACCTACCGAGCAAACCGCGGTCATAGCCTCGAGCTTCTCAATGGAAAGCACACCTGCCTTTACCGCCTCTATCATGCCTCTGTCCTCGGAAACGGGAATAAATGCGCCCGAAAGACCGCCAACGTGGCTTGACGCCATAACTCCGCCCTTTTTAACAGCATCGTTGAGCATTGCAAGCGCCGCTGTTGTTCCGTGCATACCGGTTCTTGAAAGTCCCATATTTTCAAGTATTTCGGCAACGGAATCGCCTCTTGCGGGGGTGGGCGCAAGCGAAAGGTCAACTATTCCGTAAGGAACGCCGAGTCTGCGCGATGCCTCTGCCGCAATAAGCTGTCCGACTCTCGTTATCTTGAATGCGGTTTTCTTTATAGTGTCGGCAAGCTGGGAAAAATCGCAATTACCCGCCTGCTTTATAGCCGCAGCTACAACACCGGGTCCGCTTACGCCAACGTTAATAACACTCTCTGCCTCGCCAACGCCATGCATTGCGCCTGCCATAAAGGGATTATCCTCGGGCATGTTAGCGAAAACGACAAGCTTTGCGCAGCCTATTGAATCGTTATCACGTGTAAGGTAGGCGCATTCCTTGACTATCTCGCCCATGCGCTTTACCATATCCATATTTATGCCCGCCTTCGTGCTTGCAACGTTAACGGACGAGCAAACCTTGCTCGTTTCTGCAAGCGCCTCGGGAATTGAATTTATAAGATTTATCGAGCCACGGGTTGCGCCCTTTTGCACAAGAGCCGAATAACCTCCGATAAAGTTAACGCCAACCTCGTTTGCCGCTTTTTCAAGGACCTTTGCGATTCTGACGAATCCGTCCTGTGAAATTGCCGCTCCGACGTAAGCTATCGGGGTTACCGAGATTCTTTTATTGACTATCGGCACTCCGTAGGTGCGCTCAATTTCCTCACAAACGGAAACGTGATTTTTCGCCGTCTTGGTAATTTTATCGTATATTTTGTCTTCAAGGCGTCCTATATCGTCAGAAATGCAGTCAAAAAGAGAAATACCCATCGTCACCGTACGGATATCGAGGTTTTCCTCTCTTATCATTTTAATTGTTTCAAGTATGTCGTGTGTATTAAGCATTTTCTACCTCTTTGTCAGCTCGGCTGTGATTAAATTCTGTGCATCGTGTTGAAAACGTCCTCGTGCATTACGCGGATATCAACCCCGTGCTCTTTTCCTTTTTGTTCCATTTCAAGAGAAAATGCGGCAAAATCGCCCTTCAAATCATCTATCGAAACGAGCATTATCATAGCGAAGTAATCGTTAAGCACCGTCTGGCTTATATCGACTATATTTACACCGAATTTTGCGCATTCGGCACTCGCCATGGCAATAATACCCACCTTATCCTTTCCAATTACGGTTACTACTGCTTTCATCTCTTTATCCCCCTTTTGTTGCTTTTCTTTTATTTTAACACATTTTGCCCCGCTTGTCCATAAGCGCCGATAAGTTTTTCGAGTTTTCGACGTATTTTGTCATTACAGTTGAAATCGGGGCTCGTTTATGTTAAAATATTTGTGAAAGAAAACGAGGGGACGCGCTATGAAAAACGGACTTATCATCATAGATAAACCAAACGGCATATCCAGCCAAGCGGTTGTAAGCCGCGTAAAAAGAGCACTTGCTGTGAAAAAGGCGGGACATACGGGAACGCTTGACCCAATGGCAACGGGTGTTTTACCCGTTCTCGTCGGGCGCGGTGTCAAGGCAAGCGAATATATGGTCAGCGAGGACAAGCACTACCTTGCCACGCTTCTTCTTGGTGTTGAAACCGACACGGAGGACGTGACAGGGGAGATTTTGCGCGAATGTGCCGAAATCCCCACGGAAGATGAGGTTTTGTCCGCAGTCCTTTCAATGAAAGGCAAGTCGCGCCAGATTCCGCCTATGTATTCGGCGGTGAAAAAAGACGGAAAGCGCCTTTATCAGCTTGCAAGAGAGGGCGTTACCGTAGAACGAGAGGCGCGCGATATTGAAATAAAGGAAATCTCGGCTCGCCGCATAACAGATACGGAGTACGAGGTTGAGGTCGTGTGCTCAAAGGGCACTTATATAAGAACCGTTTGCGCGGATATTGGACGCGCCCTCGGTTGCGGCGGCACCATGAAGGCTTTAAGGCGGCTTTCCGCGGCAGGATATAAAATATCCGATGCGGTAACTCTCGATGCTCTTGAAAACATGACCGAAGAGGAGCGCGAAGCGCAGATTTTGCCAACCGAGAACATTTTCGCGGAGCTCTCCCGTGTTACTCTTATTCCGCATTTTGCGCGCCTTGCAAGAAACGGACTTGAAATTTATTTACATAAAATCGGTATAGAACTTGCGCTCGGCGCAAGAGTGACTCTTTTTGACGAAAACGGCTTCTTCGCTCTTGGCGAGGTCAGAGCCTTCGAGGACGGCGCGGCTATAAAGCCGATAAAGCAATTCGACTTACAGTGATAGGGGAAATATGAATTATACGAAAGAACAGCTCGACGCTATAAATTTTCGGGACAGAAGTCTTTTGGTGTCAGCGGCGGCAGGCTCCGGAAAAACGGCAACTCTGACAAGACGAATAATCGAATCCATCCTCGGCGGCGAGGATATAAGCCGTATGCTCATAGTTACCTTTACAAATGCCGCCGTTGACGAGCTTAAAACGAGGATAAAGTCTGCCCTTGAAGCAGCCCTTAAGGATAATCCCGACAACAAAACCTTACAGCGCCAGCTCACGCTTCTTCCAACCGCGAATATATCTACCATCGACGCCTTTTGCAGAACTGTGCTTGCGAAAAACGGCGACAAGGTGGGCGCTCCTTTAAATTACAGAATTGCCGATGCGGCAGAGTTTGAGCTTCTCGCCCACGCAACACTTAAAGGACTTATAAACGCAATTTACGAAAACGAGGCAACGGAAGTTGCCTCGGCAGAGGATTTTGTCAATCTTTCCTCGCTTCTTACCTCCTCAAAAAAGAATTCCGAGCTTGAAGATGTGCTTCTCCATCTTTATGAGGCATCAAAAAGCGCGCCCGAGGGGGTTTTCATATACAGAAAGCTCGCAGACGTTTACCTTGACGAAAACCCCTTGCAGAGCATATACGCGAAATATGCCTGCGATTACGTTCACTCTCTTGCGGAGCATTTCAAAAATTCGATTTCGCGCATTATAACGGAGCTTTCTTTCGGTGACGAGAGGGAGCAGAATTACGCGCGCATTTTTGAAGGGGATCTCTGTTTTGCAAGCGCGCTTTGCGATGCGAAGGAATACGAAGAAATCCGCGAGCTTCTTTTAAATATGAGCTTCAAGGCGCTTCCGAGTTACAGGAATTACGAAAAGAACGAAAATCAGCTTATGGGAATCGCCCTGCGCGATGAGCTAAAAAAATACGCGAAGTCAGCCCTTGAAAAATTCTTTTTCTATCCGAAAGACCGGTGGGGTGAGCTTTATTCCTCGCTCCATGGGGCACTCTCCCTGCTCGCCTCGGTGCTTGAAGCCTTTGACAGACTTTACCTTGCCGAAAAGCATAAAAGAGGAATTCTTGAATATTCGGACGTTGAAAGATACTCCTATCTCGTTCTTTACGGCGAGTACGGCGAGATAAACGAGGTTGCCGAGTCCATGCGCGAGAATTTTACCTCGGTTTATATTGACGAATATCAGGATATAAACGCGCTTCAAGGAAAGATTTTTGATGCGATTTCGCGCCTCGACAACAGATTTATGGTTGGCGATATCAAGCAAAGCATTTACGGCTTCAGAAGCGCGGACCCCGATGTTTTCGCAAGCTTGAAAAAGGCATATCCTCCGCTTGAAAAAAGCTCAAAAGGAGAGGGCGCTTCAATCTTTATGTCAAGAAACTTCCGCTCCGATGAGGGAATTATCGATTTTGCCAACCGGGTTTTCGACAAAATATTCGGTGCTGTCAGCGAGAGCATAGGATACGTTACCGAGGACCGGCTCAGCTTCTCGAAAGACTACGGCGATTTAAAGAAGCCCCCTTACCGCCCCGCCGAATTCATACTTGTGTCAGGTAAAAAGAAACAGACGGACGGCGATACCGAAACGGATTCCGATGGGGACGATGAGACGGACTCCGCAAGGACGGCTGAATGCCATATCGTTGCGGAAAAAATCCGCGAGCTTCTCGCGCACGGCACGCTTAACAACGGTGAAAGGGTGCGTCCAAAGGATATTGCCATAATTATAAGGCGAGGCAAACGGCGCTTTTCTGAATATGCCGCGGCTCTTGACGCGCTTGGAATTCCGTCGGTTAAAACCGAGGACAAGGAATTTTTCCTGAACTCCGAGGTGCTTCTTGCGCTATCTCTGCTTAATTCCATAAACAATCCGAGAAAAGATATTTACCTCGCAGGGCTTCTCCTTTCGCCGATATACAATTTTACGGCAGACGAGCTTTATGCGCTAAGGCGGGGAAGAGACGGTGCGCTTTACGACTGCCTTTTGGCTTACGCCGCAGAAAATCCCGAATGGGAAAAGGGCTCTCGCTTCATAAGGGAGCTTGACCGCTACCAAACGCTTGCCGAGTGCATGCCCACCGATGCATTTATCCTTATGCTCTATAAGGACACGGGGCTTATAAACCTTGCAAAAGAGAAGGAGAAAAGAGCGCATCTTTTCCTGCTTTACGATTACGCAAGGCGCTTCGGTCAGTCAAGCTACAAGGGCCTTTATAACTTTATAAGGTATATAAACAGCGTCATTGACCGCGGAGCAACGCTTGACTCCGGAATAAAAGAAGACGGCGGCGACGGTGTTAACATAATAACGGTGCACGGCTCAAAGGGACTTGAATACCCGATAGTTTTTTACGTTGACACCGATGCAAAATACACCGATATGGACGCAAAAAACAGAATAGCTTATTCCGAAAAATTCGGCTTGTCCCTGTGCCTTTTTTCCGAGGGCAATATTGCGCTTGTCGATAACCCCGTGCAAAGAATTATAAGGGATTTTGTTCTTCGCTCTTATAAAGAAGAGGAATTCCGCGTAAGCTACGTTGCCTTGACTCGCGCAAGAGAACAGCTTTACATTGTCGGAGCAGTTCCCGAAAAATATGAGGAATATCTTGCCGCCTGCGAAATCAAAGGAAAATTTTTGGATTCTTTTTCGGTATACAACTTCACCTCGGCTCTTGATTTTATGCTTGCGACCGCAAAGGACGGTGCAAAAATCAGCCTTACAGAAGCGGGGGCGCAGGAGGAATCGGCTATCGCGGAAAACAAAACCGAGATATACCGAGTTGACGACGAGGGAATTTCGGCGGAGCTTCTTTCGCAAAGATTTTTCTTTTCGTATCCAGACGCGCATCTCACAAAGGTTCCCGAAAAAATTTCCGTTTCCCGCCTTTATCCCACCGTGCTTGACGGAAGCGAAAACGACGGGGAGGCGCTTTTGATAGACGGGGACTCGCAAGCACCGAAAGCGCGCGCCGCCTTGCCCGAATTTTACACGGGAATGGCAGCGGACATCAGCGCAAAAAGGGGAACTGCAACCCACCTTTTTATGCAGTTCTTCAATCCTGAATTACTGCTTGAATCGGGAGCAGACGCGGAGCTTTTGCGCCTTACGGAAAAGGGCTTTATAAGCAAAGAGGACAGTCAGCTGGTTCGGCTTTCCGAAATTGAGCTTTTCAGAAAAAGCGACTTCTTCCGCGAGCTTCTCTCCGCTAAAAACATCTTTCGCGAATTCCGCTTCAACACCCGTCTTAAAGCCAAAAACTTTACAAAAAACCCCACACTTGCGGGAAAGCTCGGAGAAGAGGAGATTCTGGTTCAGGGCGTTATAGACTGTCTTTTAGAGGACGAAGAGGGCAAGTTGCACCTCGTTGACTACAAAACCGACCGCCTTTCAAAAGAGGAGCAGCTTGACAGGGAGCTTGCGGCAAAATCCCTCTCGGATAAGCACGCGCGCCAGCTCGGCTACTATTCTCTTGCGATAGAGCGCATCTTCGGAAAGCGCCCAAGCACCGTAAGAATTTACTCCTTGCCCCTTGGCGACTGCGTAGAATGTCCTACGCTTGACAGCGTTTGATGGCAATTCACATCAAAAAAAGAGAGAGCAAAAATATAAGGATTTTCTCCTTGTACTTTTGCTCTCTTTTCCATTTATCTGTATTTTAAGCCCGTTTTACCGCAAGTGAAAGAATCTTCTCCATTGCGTAATCGTAATACACCAATTCCTCAAAATACTCATCTCCGTAATAATCAAGCATTTCTTTCTTGATTTTCTCGAAAAGCTCCGCCTTTTCCTCATCGGTTTCACACTTTTCAAAATCGTCCTCGTAAAGCTCCTCGTAATATTCCATATACTCGTCAACAATCTCGGAATATATCTCGTTATACTCTTCCTCGCCGGGCAGGAAGGATTCCGCTTTCACAATATAGTAAAAAATCAGCTTTTCCTTAACAACGGCTTCCGCCTGCGACGTTATATAAGCACGCCAATCAGCTCCCGATGAAAGCCCGAGATAATACGTAGCAAATTCATCAATAGTTTCATAGTAGGTGGAATAATACTCATACTGTGCTGAAATATCCGCGTAGTATTCCATATAAACTCTTTTAACCGTTTTTTCGGGCAGCTTTTTCACTACCGCTTTTTCGTTAAGATGCACCCAAAGATATTCCTCGATGAGCTCTTTGTTTGCGCTCTCAACGCTCTCCGCCAGCTCTTTTTTGAGGCGGTTTTCATATTTTTCGGTAAGAGTTGCGCCCTTGTATTCGGAAAGCTCACTCTCGCCGACTTTAAGAGTATCGCTGATAAAGGCGTCACTCCACTCGCCCGTTTTATAAAGAATTGCGGATGAGGGATAAAGCTCAAAGGTTGCCGTTTTTCCGCGAAGCTCCTCGGCGGTATAGTTAGCAGGGAATTTTACCTCAACCGAAATGGGCGAACTCTCGCAATCGCTTGCAAAATCGATTATAAAATCATAATAAACCGTGTCAACGTCCTCGCCCGGAATACGGAATATCATTTCCTTTGTGAATTCCTTGCCTATTTGCGAAGTAATAACGGCGCGCTTGAAGCCTTGACCGTATCTTTCGTCAACGTCGGGGTCGTTAAGATCTATTCTCTCATTGGTTTTCATAACGATGTCCCCGTCAGACTTATAAGCCGTGTAGCTTACGTATATGACGTAAGTTCCCAAAACCTTGCCCTTTGTTATCTTATTAAATGAAGGAACCGAATCGGGAACTATACCGATAAGCGCCTCCTCTATCCCCTCAATGAAAGAGCCCGAGCCGACCTCAAGCGCGTGCGGCTCATCAGAGGTAAAGTTAGACGCGGCGGGGATATCCGTTTCTTTTCCGTTTTCGTCAACGAAAAATCCGCGATAATAAAGATTAACCACGTCGCCAAGAGTAATCGGAATACTCGTTATGCTCGCCCCCTTATATTCGGGGGTTTTATCTTTGTTTGCAACGAGAAGCTTTCTTATCTCGCGCGCAAGCATTTTGTCGCTGTATTCAAGAAGGGGGATATCCACGGAAATTCCCGCGTAGTCCTCGCGCGAAAGCTCAATATATTTCGAGAGATTGTCATCGAGATAATCAACCTCGCCGCCCGCGTTCTGAATTATCATAATAATCGCGCCGAGAATTACACCGAGCGTTACCGCCACCGAAACGATAACCGCAACAAGAAAGCCCTTTTCTCTTTTCGGCTTTTCACCCGGCTCGGCTGTAACGTTTTTTTCTGTCTTATTGTTTTTAGCCATATCAATCTCTTTTCTTGAAGTTAAATATTTTTTATGAACGAATCCGCAAAATCCGTCGCAAGCTTATCGCATCTTTCGTTGTAATCGTGGCCGTTATGCCCCTTTACCCAGACGAAATCCACCTCGTGCTCCTCGGTGAGCGCGTAAAGCCGCTGCCAGAGGTCGGGATTTTTAAGCTCGTCTTTTCCTCTTTTCCAGCCGGCCTTGCGCCAGGATTCAACCCAGCCCTCCAAAAAGGCGTCAACCATATATTTCGAATCGGAATAAAGAGTTACCCGACACCTTTCCTTCAAAGCTTCAAGCCCCGAAATTGCGGCAAGAAGCTCCATGCGGTTGTTGGTTGTAAGCTCCTCGCCCCCCGACATTTCCTTTTCGAACTTGCCGTAAACAAGAATCGCGCCCCAACCGCCGCGCCCGGGATTTCCACGGCATGCACCGTCAGTATATAACGAAACCTCTTTCATATCAAGAAAATTTCCCCTATGTGTAAATTTATCAAGAAGGGGATGTCTCAATCGAGGCATCCCCTTTGGAATTTAATCGTTAGTGTGATGCGAAACGGGAATTATTCCGCGCCTTCTTCGCCCTCACCTGCGTCTTCGGTCGGCTCGTCAGCTTCTTCACCGATAGTGAACACAACGTTCTTATAGGTGTATGAGCCGTCCTCGTTTTCTTCTCTTTCAAGAATAGTGTTCATAAGCTTGTCGAACTGATATGCGTTGCGAACACTGCTTTCACCGTACTGATATTCGTCCTGATAGTAGGTGTTGTCGTTCTCTTTAAGCTCTTCAAACTCATCCTCGGTAAGAGTTACGCCGTATGCTGCCGCAAGAGCATAGATTCTTACGATGGGCTTGTTGATTTCTTCTGCCTTCTCTTTAAGAGCAGCCTTTGCCTCGTCAAGAGTTGTAACCTTCTTTATGTCGGTTGTTACCTTATCAATAAAGAATTCCTCGAAGTGACCGTCGTACTGATTGTAATTCGATACCTTCTTATCGCTATCGTAATAATCGTATGCTGTTCTTTTAGCATCTTTAAGTGTATCTTCAGTGTCTACTACTCTGTAACTATCCTGAGGATTCTTAGTTCTTTTAGTTTTGTCTATATCCCAACCCATCTGTCTTTGTAAAATTGCAAAT
>JAZORS010000066.1:0-10948 GCA_045656725.1 Eubacteriales bacterium
GCAACTGCCGGAATGGCGCTTAAATGGTTTAAGAATGCCCTTTGTGAGAATTTCTCGTTTAAAGAGCTTGACGACTTAGCCGAAAGCGTTGCGCCGGGCTGTGACGGGCTTACGTTTTTGCCCTATCTTTGCGGCTCTACAATGCCAAAATACAATCCGGCGGCAAGAGGAAGCTTCACAGGTCTTACCACGGAGCATACAAGAAGCCATTTCGTGCGTGCGGTGATGGAATCTATCGCCTGTATGCTCAAATCCAATCTCGATTATCTCGGACTTGAGGTTAACGAAATTCGTGCTATGGGCGGAGGCGCAAACAGTCCCCTGTGGTGTCAGATGAAATCTGATATGACGGGCAAGCGTCTAATCACGCTCAAAAACAAGGAAACCGCATGCCTTGGCTCTGCTATACTTGCAGGAGTCGGCGTCGGGGCATTCGAATCCGTCGAAAAGGCGGCAGAGCTTATAGCCCTTGACCGTGCATTCGAGCCAAAGGGAACGGACTATACGGAATCTTACCGTCGCTTCCTTGAATACGATAAAATCCTCAACAATTAAAATTGAAAGGTGAAAAACTATGGCAAAAATCGGTTTTGTCGGCTTCGGTGAGGTTAACACCCCCGTTGACGTTATTATAAGAAAATGCGCTGCAGCGGAAAAGGCGCTTAAGGACGAGGGCCTCGAGCTCGTTTCCGTTTATCCCGTTGCAGACGATTATGAAGAAACACAGGTAAAGGGCGCAGTTGAAGCTCTTTCAAAAGAGCCCTTTGATGCTCTCGTAGTTTGTGTTGCCGGTTGGATTCCCACTCATGCAGTAGTTAAGGTTACCGAGCATTTCCGCCATCTTCCGATGGTTCTTTGGGGACTCTCGGGCTGGTATGAGGGCGACCGCCTCGTTACTACAGCTGACCAGGCAGGAACAACAGGCCTTCGTGCAACGTTTGAGGGCCTCGGCTACCGTTTCAAATACGTATATGATATTATAGGTAAAAAGACGAGAAGCGCCGCTGTTGCAGAATACTGCCGTGCTGCTATTGCGGCAAAACAGCTTCTTACCGATAAGGTCGGTATGGCAGGCTACCGTGATATGAATCTTTACGGAACACTCTACGACGGACTTTCCCTTAAAAAGAGCACCGGCGTTGAAATCGAAACCTTTGAAATGCTTGAAATACAGCAGAGATACGATGCGCTTGACGAAGCGGCAAAAAGAGCAGTCGTTAACGAAAGAATCCTTAAATGGCACTTCTTAAAGCCCGCAAACGACGACGCTATGATGATGGCGGCAGGATATTATCTTGCAGTTAAAGCGATAGCAGACGAGCGTGGCTATAAGGCAATTTCCTTAAAGGACGTTGACGGTATGAAGAAGCTCTGCGGCTTCCCCCCTGCTCCCATCTTTATGCTTCTTTCCGAGGACGGATATACCACCGTTCCCGAAAACGATTCTCTCGGCGCTGTAACTCAGCTTATGATGCACAGGCTCACCGGTCAGCTCGCAGGATACCTTGAATTCTATGAATTCTTTGAAAACAGCGTTCTTGCCGGCGTTCCCGATTTCGTTGCGGCTGATATGGTTGACGGAGATACATATACCGTTCTTCCCGCAGCGTTCGGTATGCTCAACCAGGGAATACTTAACGTTTCCAAGGTTAAGACGGGAACTCTCACGATGAGCCGCCTTGTCTATAAAGACGCCAAATATACAATGCAGATTATACTCGGCAACGGCAAAACTCCTCCCAAATGGGAAGAATGCGGCTGGGACCAGCCCGCACCCCAGCTCTCTGCGCTTGAAATTGAAATGGACAGCGTAGAGAAATTTGCGGATAACGTTGCTTGCCAGCACTACATTATAACTTACGGCGATAACAGGTCTTTGATTGAATCCCTTTGCAAAATCCTCGGTATCGCAGTTCACTATGTAACAGAATAAAGAGAAAACAAAAAAGAAAAATGATTTACCTTCTTGATACGGCAGACCTTGCTGCCATTAAACACTTCAACGAATTTTACCCCTTGGGAGGAGTTACTACCAACCCCTCCATTATCGCCAAGGAAAACACTGATTTCTGGCCCTTGATTAAGAAAATCCGCGAAACAATCGGAAACGACAAAATGCTTCACGTTCAAGTCACCGCCGAAAAGGCAGAAGACATAGTAGAGGAAGCAAAGCTCTTAAAAGAGCGCATCGGCGGGAATTTTTACGCTAAAATTCCGATTGGCGAAGAGGGTCTTAAAGCTACTATGTTGCTTAAAAAGCTCGGTATCAACGTTACTATAACCGCCATCTTCACACCTGCGCAAGCACTTCTGGCGGCTATGGCAGGAGCTTCATTCGTCGCCCCCTACGTAAACCGTCTTGACAACATACTGGGTGACGGTTGCGAGGTAGTAGCGGAAATCGTCAATCAGCTTGAACTGTTCGGCTCTGATTGCAAGGTTCTTGCTGCAAGCTTCAAAAACGCCGAGATGGTGCATAAATGCGCTTCTGTCGGCTGCCACAGCGTAACCGTTTCGGCAGACATTCTTAAATCCCTTATCTCGCACCCCATGACCGACGCGGCAATCGCCGGCTTTAAGAAAGACTGGAACGGCGTATACGGGGATAAAAAAATACCGCAGTTCTAAATTTTACTTATTAATAAAAAACAGTGGCACTGTGTTTTACGCGCAGTGCCACTGTTTTTTTGTTCAGTTGTTCTTATATTTGTCTATTTCAATCAAAATGCGCAATATTTGCTCTTGCTCTGTTTTGGACTTTGCCGAAATTAATTCATAACATTCAAGAGGTATGCTACGTGTCACACTTTCTTCTGCGCCAAGCTTCTCAAAGAGCTTTGAAAGTGAAACGTTCAAGGCACCTGAAACCTTTGCTATACTTTCGACTGAAACGTTTTTCTCGGCTCGCTCAATCTGACCGATATATGTGGGATGAACGCCCGAAAGCTCTGCCAGCTTTTCTTGACTCAACCCTTTTTCTGTTCTGTAATTCCTGATTCGCTGACCCAAAATCTTTGCTATATCACTCATATCTTGCTCATCCTTCAACTGTTCTACTTATAGTCTATAAATATTTAAACGAAAAATACACAGACTATTGATATTTTTTATGAATTGTGATATACTATAAATCTAAATTTTCAGATTTTTATACTTTTAGTATTGAATCAAAAACTAAAAAATAAACGTTCTCTCTTGCTAAATAGGAGTGTAAGAAAAAGAATGAGGAATTACAGAAAAACAACTAAACAGGATGCTGAAAAAATAAATGACGAGGAGATTTTTGAGGATAGCTCAAACGCTAACCGAGAGTTGTTCAAGCGGTCTTTATCCGAAGCCATGGATATGAAAATTCGAAAAATTGAGGAAGAAAACGCGGATATCGAAGTATCACCATATAGAAGGCGCTACAAAATACGAATGAACCGTTTGTTTCGCGAGCGCGTGGGCGGAGCGTTCATTCCCTTTCCCGAGGCAGATAATCTCTATGAAAGAATGCGAAGCAAGATAATAATAAAACTTAAAATCAATGAATTTCTCGACCGACACAAAAAACGCAAACGAAATAAAAAATCAAAAAAGACACGGGCAAATTTTTGAGAAACAAAAGCTATATGTTTTTTACAGCACTGTTTATGTCACAGTTGTCACGGTAAAAAGAGATTAAATGCCAAAACCCTTGAAATCGCCCCTATGTTATGATATAATTACATAAAAGCGAAATATCATAAAACCTAATGGGGAAAGTTATATGAATTTTACCGAAATTGCAGAAAACAGGCAATCCTGCCGTAGCTATAACCCGACTCGTGAGGTCGAAGAAGAAAAGCTCAACAGTATTCTTGCCGCAGCGCGCCTTTCGCCCTCGGCTTGCAACGGTCAGCCCTATCATATTACCGTGTGCCACGGAGAAACGGCAAAAAAGGTTGCGGCGGCAACAAAGGGTTTAGGCATTAATAAATTTGCGACGGATGCGCCCGTTCTCATCGTTATTTCCGAAATGCCCTACGTCAAAACGGCAGCATTCGGAGCAAAGGTTAAAAATAACGATTACAGGTCCATTGATATAGGAATCCTTGCGGCGTATATTACAGCGGAAGCTGCCGCTGTGGGACTCGGAAGCTGTATTCTCGGTTGGTTTGACGAAGCGAAAATCCGTAAAATTTGCGATATTTCCGGCACAGTCCGCCTGGTTATCACCCTTGGCTACGCAAAGGACGGCGATGCGCTCCGAGAAAAGAAGCGCAAGGATATAAGCGAGCTTGTTAAATTTATTTAAAGCATTATGAGTCGGGAATCGGGAGGAAAAATCTAAATGAGAATAGACGAAATTGATAAAAATTTAGCGGTTGACAAATCGATAGACAAATCGGGCTTAAAGTTTTTCAGCTTTGAGGACGAACCATTTCGCATTTACGGAGATTTGAGAAGGGAAGACAACGGCTTCCTTTACCGCATACCGAGAGCCGTTGCCGAAAAAACGAGCAGACGTGTAGCAGGTCTTGCCGGCTGTACGGCAGGCGGCAGAGTAAAATTCAAAACCGACAGCAAAAGAATAGCCATAATCGCAAGATACAGGGATATTCACACAATGTCCCACTTTCCAATAACGGGAAGCATAGGTCTGGATTTATATGCGGATAACTGCTACAAGGCAACCTTCACTCCCCCGGTTTCTATGCCGAATATGGCGTATGAGTCGCTTGCGACCTTTGACTGTTCAGCGGAGCGCGAGATAACGGTAAATCTTCCTTCCTATTCTATGCTTAACGAGCTTTATATAGGAATTGACGAGGGCGCTACGCTTTCTGCCCCTACCCCTTATAAAAATGAAAAGCCAATCGTTTATTACGGCTCGTCAATAACCCAAGGCGCTTGCTCCTCACGCCCCGGCGCAACCTATCAATCCCGCCTTGCAAGGTGGCTTGACTGGGATTATATAAATCTCGGCTTCTCCGGTTCGGCTTATGCGGAGGAGGCGATAATCGATTACATAGCTTCGCTTGATATGAGCGTTTTCGTTTGCGATTACGACCATAATGCAAAAACGCTTGAATATCTCGAAGCAACCCACATGCCAATATACAGAAAAATCAGGGCAAAACAGCCGGAGCTTCCCATAATATTTATGACACGGCCAAACAGCAAATTTTCAGAAAACAGACTCTTGCGCCGTGCGATTATCAAAAAAACCTACGATACTGCAATTTCCGAGGGCGACAAGAACGTATATTTCCTTGATCCCACGGAATGTATGCCGCTTATTGCCGACGATGCGACGGTTGACAGCTGCCATCCGACAGACCTCGGCTTTTACTTTATAGCGTCAGCTCTTCGCCCCATACTTGAAAAAATAATAAAGGGCATATAATGCCCAGATAAGAAAAAATCTCCTTGCATAATTTTGCAGGGAGATTTATTTTATATTTAATTTTACTTTCTTTATAAGGAGTCCAGATATAACGCCGACTGCAATTCCCGCAAGCGTGCCCGAAAGCATAAGGAAGGGAAGATAGTAAATAACAACGTTAGTTTCAAGCATAAAAGACGCAGCGCATATCTGACCGACGTTGTGCATAACCCCACCGCAAACGCTGACGCTTATTTCCCGAAGAGGCGTGAGCTTTTTCAAAAGCATCATACATAAAAGGCTCAATGCCGCGCCCGAAATACTGTATATAAGACTCACGGGGCTTCCGAAAAGAAGCGACACGAGAAGGACTCTTATAATTGACACGGCTACCGCTTCTTTAACACCAAGCTTATAAAGAGTGAAGATAACCGCTATGTTCGCAAGTCCCATTTTTATACCGGGAATGGCAACGAAAGCGGGGATTCTTGACTCTATAAAAGAAAGAATGAGAGCAAGGGAAACGGTAAGAGCCAGAGTTGTAAGTTTTTTTGTGTTGTATTTCAAATTTAGCTCCTTTATGAAACGAGGTCGACTCCGCCCTCCGATTCACCTCTTACAGTGACGGATAAACGATTGGGAAGGCAAATTATTGATTGTCCGACGAAATGAATTTTACCCGTGTTTTCACAGGTGTGGTCGGGGCAGTGCGAATCCCGAAGATAAGCCTCGCCGCCCTCAATAACCAAGGTGTTAGTGCCGCCATTAAGTGGGAAAACGCCGTCTTCGGAAAGGGAATACTCGCCAAGCTTAACTCCGTCAACCTCAACGGTAACGGAAGCGCCGGGGCGCCTGAAAATAAGTGAAAAGGCGATAAGGAGAAGTGAAAAGATAAGAAGCACCGAAATAACTATAACGTCCGGGCGGATGCGTTTTTCCACCTTTGCTCTCTCCTTTTTCATATTTCTCCCTCGATTTCTTAAAATTCTTTTAAATTTTAGGCAGTAGCACTGTTTGACAGTGCCGCTGCCTTTTTTATACTGTAAGTAGCTTCAAATTTAAATCCACGCCGAAACGGACTATAGCCCGGGGCGAACGGATTTTGAACAGAAATTTTCGCTCGCTGTCCGAAGCTGTATTAAATACTGCGAGTGGCAGAGAACGGGAATTTATGTCGAAATACGACAGCCCCACATTTTAATTAGAAATGTGCGCCGCATTTAAAGTTACCCTCATGAATACAATGCACAGGGCAAACCTTAACGCATTCGCCACAGCCCGTGCAAAGCGAATAATCAATAGTCGCAAGATTGTCAATAACCTTGATTGCTCCGTGAGGACAGGTCTTTTCGCATTTCATACAGCCGATACAGCCGTTTGAGCACTGCTTTCTGGTAACTGCGCCCTTTTCGTGATTGGAGCACTCCACCACAACGCGCGTCGTGTCGGTTATAAGCTTAATTATGTGATTGGGGCAGGTGCGAACGCATATTCCGCAGCCAACGCACTTTTGCGGATCAACACGCGCAACGTCATCCTCAACAGAAATCGCGCCGTGAGGACATGCCTTAACACAATCGCCGTAACCAAGGCAAGCGAAAGAACAGCTCTTGTCGCCCTGATAAGCAAGGTTAGCCGCCACACAGTTGGGCTCACCACAGTAGTTATACTTTCTCTCTGTCGCGCCGCAAGTGCCGTTGCAGGCAACGTACGCAACCTTTTCTTCAACGTCAGCGGCCTCTACACCGAGAACTGCCGCAATATCGCGGGCGGTTTTGTCACCGCCTGGTATACAAAGATTGGTTGCGGCAGTACCTTCTGCTACTGCCTTTGCATAGCTGTCGCATCCGCTGTATCCGCAAGCGCCGCAGTTAGCGCCGGGAAGACAGTCACGCACAGCAAGGAGCGTTTCGTCCTCTTTAACGCTGAAAAAGACGCTCGAAATCGTAAGAAGCACCGCGCAAACGATAGCAATTCCGGTAAGAAGGAGAATAGGAATAAGAATTTCCATAGTCATTTACCTCCTTAAACCGCAAGAATATTCTCTACAACGCCTGCAAAGCCGTAGAAAGCAAGAGCTACTATGGAAGCGGCGATAAGAGTGATAGGAACACCCTTGAAAACCTTGGGCGAGGGGCAGTTTTCAATTCTTGAACGCACACCCGCAAAAAGAATCATAGCCAGAAGGAATCCAAGACCGACGCCGAGGGAAGAAACCATCGACTCAATGAAATTGTATCCGTCGGTAATGTTGTTTATCGTAACACCGAGCACCGCGCAGTTGGTGGTGATAAGAGGAAGATAAACACCGAGGGATTTATGAAGCGCGGGAATAAACTTTTTAAGAACTATCTCAACGAACTGAACCAAAGCAGCAATAACGAGAATAAATACGATAGTCTGTAAGTATTCGAGCTTCAAGGGAACGAGCGCGTATGCGTAAATGGGATAGGTTACAGCCGTTGCGCAAAGCATAACGAAGGTTACCGCAATACCCATACCGAGCGCCTGATTGAATTTCTTGGAAACGCCGAGGAAAGGACAAATTCCGAGGAACTGTTGGAGGACGTAGTTGTTAACAAGAATTCCTGCCATAAGAATAAGAGTTAATTCTTTAAGCATCATTTCCGGTTACCTCCTTTACCTCATTTTCCGCCTTGGGCGCATCAGCGCACTGAGCGCAAGAGGACTTTCCGCAAACGTTGCTTGAAGGACAGCCCTCGCAGGAGAAGGATTTTCTCTTAACTCCGCCTTTTTTCTCGGTGAGCTTGTTCATTACGGCAATAAGAATACCGTAAACAAGGAAGCCGCCGGGAGCTTGAGCTAAAAGAGGAATCTTATAATTTACAAGGAGGGGGATTTCAAATCCCGCAAATGAACCGTTTCCGAAAACCTCGCGGATTGTCGCAATAAGCAAAAGCGCAACGAGGAATCCGATACCCATGCCGATTCCGTCAAGTGCCGAATCAGCCACGTTATTCTTTCTTGCGAACATTTCAGCTCTTCCAAGAATAATACAGTTAACGACTATAAGCGCAAGATACACACCGAGCATATCGTAAATAGACGGCAGGTATGCCTGCAAGAGCATCTGGACCGCGGTAACGAATGCCGCGATAATAACGATATAGCAGGGAATACGGACGGTGTCGGGAATGATGTTACGAAGCGCGGAAATTACCACGTTTGAGCACACGAGAACTACCGTTGCCGCAAGGCCCATAGATAACGCCGATATAACCGACGTTGAGGTTGCAAGAGAGGGGCAGGTTCCGAGTATAAGAATCAGAACCGGGTTTTCCATAATGATTCCGCGAAGGAGGATCATTAGCTTTTTGTTTTCATTCATTTAACTGTTTCCTCCTTCCGTAAGAATGGTAAATGCGCTGAATGCCGCCTTAACGGCTCTCTGATATCCGTTTGAGGTGTAGGTTGCGCCCGCGATAGCGCCGGGGTCTGTTGTAGCATCAGTTATGGGCGCGCCGCTTATTACAACCTCGTCTTTACCGACACCGCGCCAGGATTCGTAATATTCCTCGGTGGCGCACTTGTCACCGTAGCCCTTCGTTTCCGCGTGGCTGACGGTCAGACAGTCTATTATTTTTCCTTCGGCAGAAATAGAAATCTTTATAAGAATTTCCTCGCCGTAGTATTCCGCGGAGAATCCGGATGCCTTAACCTCAAACACGTAGTTTCCGCTTTCGGTTTTGGAAATTTTTGTTACAGCGGAGCTTGTGCCTTGGGGTTTATCAACGTCGGTAAGCGTGCTTGCCGAAATTATCGCGTTTGCCGCTTCTATTATGGCTGTGTCAACACCCTCGGCATTAACTATTTCGCCGTCAGTCTTAACACCAACAAATTTTTCGCCTATAACGAATACTCTGCCGTTTCCGTTTTCTACCTGGTAAACCGCGTCAATGCCGGTAATCACTTCGGTAGCAAACCACTTGGTGAACTTAACACCTGTCGAGCCGAGAGCCGCGTTACAGTTATCCTGTATAATCTGTTCGGGATCTCTGAGATCTATCTCGCCGCCGTTCATAACGATAAATGCATTAAGAGCCGCCTTAACTGCCGTAGCATAGCCACCTGCTGTGAAAGCGGGGGTAACCGATGCAACAAGGTCCGGCATTGAGTTAAGATCTGCACCAAGGTAGAATCCCTCATTATCCGTCAGGTTAAAGACCTTGTTGGCTATATCGGGAGTTTCATTGTCAGATATAACCTTAGTTCCGGTGATTTTACCCTCAGGGTCAACACCACACATAATCACCATATCGGGGTTGTAGCCAGAAACGGTTGCCTGGAATACGTAGCCGCCGCTATTTTCTTTGAAAACTGCGGTTATTTCCTGGGGTAGGGTGTAAGCAGAAAGGTCCTCTATCTTGCTGTCCTCACCGAAACTTCCGTTCGGATAAACTTCAAGAAGCGCCTCATTTGCCGCCGCGTCCTGCGCGGCTTGAATTATAGGTCCGGTCACAAGGTTAACCGCGGAGAGCAAAAGCGCAACCACAAGGCAGATAACACCAAGGACCACCGAAGGCATCAAATTTTCTTTTTTCATTCTTCTTTACCTCCTCTTCCAAGGGGCTTTTTCGCGCACCACTTTTCAATATAAGGAGAAAGAATATTCATAAGAAGAATAGCGAACGAAACACCTTCCGGGTAAGAGCCCCAGAAGCGAATAAGTACGGTTATTACGCCGCAACCGAAGGCAAATACCATTTTGCCAAGGGTATTTATGGGCGTAGAGGAGTAATCGGTTATCATAAAGAACGCGGCAATTACAAGTCCGCCGCCAAGCACCTCGTAAAGCGCTACGGTAAGGTCACCCTTAATAACAAGGGATAAAAGGAACACGGTCGCAATATATATCACGGGAACGTGCCATTTGATAACCTTGCGCGCTATAAGATAAATTCCGCCGACAAGAAGCGCGATAATGCAGGTCTCGCCGATAGCACCGGCGCGGTTGCCGAGGAGCATATCTGTAAGTGAGGGAAGATTTGCAACGCCCTCGCCGAATTTAATTACTTCAAGAGGAGTTGCGCCGGCAGCAAGGTCTGCATTCATAAAATTAGTAGCAGGGCCGCCGCCAACCGAGGTCGCAAATGCGATAAGAAGAAATACTCTTGAGGTTGCCGCAGGGTTAGCAAAATTGCATCCGAGGCCGCCGAAAAGACATTTTACAACGATAATAGCGAAAACCGAGCCGATAACACACTGCCACAGCTCAACCGTCAAAGGAAGCGAAAGGGCGAGGATAAGACCGGTTACCGCGGCGGAAAGATCCTTTACCGTTTGGTCTTTTTTAACTGCGAGATTAAATAAAAATTCCGATACTACCGCAGATGCAACACAAACCGCCACGATGAGAAGCGCCCTGAGTCCGAAAAGAACGACAGCGGCTACGGTAGCGGGAGCAAGCGCGATAAGCACGTCAAGCATTATTCTTTGAGTTGTGCTTTTTGCGCGTATATGAGGAGATGTCGATACTATTAACTTTTCCATTTCAAATCTCCTTTACTTTAAATCTTTTTTAGCCACCGTATAACGCTTGAATGCGTTTTTGGCAACCTTGTTGTTTTCTATAAGCGG
>JAZORS010000067.1:0-6996 GCA_045656725.1 Eubacteriales bacterium
CCTGCTTGACTGCGCTTGGTCTGAGGATGAGCTCGATGCACATCTGCCCGGTCAGGTAAAGGCTTACATCGCAAACAACAACATCAAGTTCATCACCATCGACGCTACCACCATCGCTACCAAGCAGATCGGTAACGCAAAGGTTAAGAACACCGTTCTTCAATCCGCATTCTTCTCCCTTGCGAACATTCTTCCCAAGGATGAAGCTATCGAGTACATGAAGAAGGCTGCTTACAAGTCCTACATTAAGAAGGGCCAAGCAATCGTTGACCTCAACTACGCAGCTATCGACGCAGGCGCTGACGCTTACGTTGAAGTAACCGTTCCCGAATCTTGGAAGAACTGCACTCCCGATGCTCCTAAGGCAGCATTCAAGAGTGACAGAGCTGACCTCGAAAAGTTCGTTAACAACGTTGTTAACCCCACCAACGCAATGGCAGGCGATAGCCTCCCCGTTTCCGCATTCAGCGAGTACGTTGACGGTACCTTCCCGCAAGGTTCTACCATCTCCGAGAAGCGCGGCGTTGCTGTTTACGTTCCTACCTGGAACCCCGAGGCTTGTATCCAATGTAACAACTGCGCATTCGTATGTCCTCACGCTTGTATCCGTCCCTTCGCTATGACCGAGGAAGAGGCAGCTAACGCTCCCGCAAGCACCAAGTTCACAAAGAACCCCGTAGCAAAGACGAATTACAAGTTCACTATGGCAGTTTCTCCTCTTGACTGTATGGGCTGTACGCTTTGCGTTAAGGCATGTCCTGTAACCGCAAACTCCGCTAAGACCGGAAAGGCTCCCGCAATCGAGATGAAGCCCATCGCAAGCCAGCTTGATATGCAGGAATCCTACAACTGGGCAGTTGAGAACGTTTCCGAGAAGTCCGAGCTCGTAGCAACGACTATCAAGGGAAGCCAGTTCAAGCAGCCCCTTCTTGAATACTCGGGCTCTTGCGCAGGATGTGCTGAAACCTCTTACGCTCGCCTTGTAACACAGCTCTTCGGTGAGAGAATGTATATTGCTAACGCAACCGGATGTTCTTCTATCTGGGGCGGCTCTGCTCCCGCAACTCCTTACACCGTAAACCGTGAATCCGGCCGCGGTCCTGCTTGGGGTAACTCACTCTTCGAGGACAACGCAGAGTACGGTCTTGGTATCTACATCGGTCAGAAGTCCGTTCACGAGAAGCTTGTTAACTACGTTAAGGCTCTCAAAGCTCCCTGCGAGAATTGCCAGGCAATTATAGATAACTATCTTAACACTCTTGAAGACGGCGCTAAGAACGAGGCTGCAACCAAGGCGCTTGTTGAGCTCCTTGAAAAATGGGCTGCTGACGGCTGCGAGGCTTCCAAGAAGATTCTTGCAGAAAAGCAGTTCCTTTCCAAGAAGTCTGTATGGATCTTCGGTGGCGACGGTTGGGCTTACGATATCGGATTCGGCGGTCTTGACCACGTTCTTGCATCCGGCGAAAACGTAAACGTTATGGTATTTGATACCGAGGTTTATTCCAACACCGGCGGTCAGGCATCCAAGGCTTCCAACATCGGTCAGGTTGCACAGTTCGCAGCAGCAGGTAAGGCAATAGGCAAGAAGAACCTTGCAGAAATCGCTATGTCTTACGGCTACGTATACGTTGCTCAGGTTGCTATGGGCGCAGATATGAACCAGACCTTGAAGGCAATCGCTGAGGCAGAAGCATACAACGGTCCTTCCCTTATCATCTGCTACGCTCCTTGTGAGATGCACTCCATCAAGGGCGGTATGGCTAACTGCCAGGCAGAAATGAAGAAGGCAGTTGAGGCAGGTTACTGGCAGATGTTCAGATTCAACCCCGCGCTTAAAGCAGAGGGCAAGAATCCCTTCTCCCTTGACTCCAAAGAGCCCACCGCTGATTATCAGGAATTCATAACCGGCGAAGCTCGTTATACAAGACTTGCTCAGGCATTCCCCGAGAGAGCTAAGGTTCTCTTCGAGAAGGCAGAGGCAGCTGCGAAGGCTAAATACGAAAGACTTAAAAAGTTTGTTGAATTTTACAACAATTAATTGTTAAGCTTATAAAAACAAGGGGCACTATGCAAATAGTGCCCTTTATTTTATTGCAACAATATATTTCCAAACGGAAAATAGAAAAAATAAGTAGACAAGCTTGATGTTTTTTGCTATAATGTTTTTTGACAGGTTTATTATTTCAAGTCAGAGGTGAAGTATAGATGAAGGAATTTTTCGGATTCGGAGGATACACTCGGCCTGCCGAAGGCTTTTTATCCTGGCAGCATATAGTGTTCGTCAGTACGCTTGTGGCTATTATGACGGTGCTTGCCGTTTTTTTAGGCAAACGCTATAAAAACCGTGACGATAAGGCAAAAAACAAGATTATAATAATAAGCGCGATTTTGATTGACGCGTTTGAGATATTTAAGCTCATTATCGTTTGCGCAAGAAGCGGTGACGCATCGGCTTTGCTATACGATCTTCCGCTGTTCTTTTGCAGTATTCAGCTTATCACGCTTCCCGTTGCGGCATTTTCACGCGGACGCATCAAGGAAGCCGCCTTGGATTTCATTTTTATATGCGGTCTTCTCGGCGCGCTTCTCGGAACTTACGGCGCAGGCAACAATTACGGATCGTATCCCGTTTTGAGCTTCGATAACGTTGTGTCGGGAATAACGCACTGTATTTCCGGCTTTGCATCGCTTTACATAGGAATTTCCGGAATGGCGGGAATGAAAAAGGAAAATGCAAAAATCACTTATTCGATTTTGCTTGTTGTGTCGCTTGTTGCATATATAACCAACCATATAATTGATTATAACTACATGTTTTTGATGCGCGGCGACGGAACACCGTATGATATTTTCTACAATCTCTTAGGCGGAAACAAGGTTTTGTATCCGATTTGCGTAGTTCTCTTGTTCGTGCTTTATTTCTATGTTTTCTATGCGGTATTTTACCTTATAAAGAAAAGGAAAGAATTAAACACAGGAAAATAAAATAAAAAAACGAAGCGAATTCGCTTCGTTTTTTTATTTGCAATATAAGAATTCTTAAATGGAATCTTACTCTGTACGGAGCGCAACCACAGGGTCTTTCTTCGCTGCGCTTCTTGACGGAATGATTCCCGAGATAAGCGTAAGAAGAACGCTTATAAGCACGAGAATTACTGCCGCACCAAAGGGAAGAACCGCTTTGAGGTTCGCAATACCCGTCAGGTAATTGAGAATAAGGTTTATCGGTATGCAAAGCAGATAGGTTATGATTACTCCGACAAGACCTGAGGTAAGACCTATAATCATAGTTTCCGCATTGAACATGCTTGAAACGTTGCGCTTTGATGCTCCGATAGCACGGAGTATTCCGATTTCCTTCGTTCTTTCCTGGACGGAAATTAAGGTTATAACGCCTATCATAATAGATGAAACAACAAGGGAAATTGCAACAAAGGCAACAAGCACGTAGGTTATTGCATTTATAATAGTTGTGATTGAGGACATCATAATGCCCATAATATCGGTGTAAGCAATTCTTTGCTCGTCGTTTACGGAGCTGTTATACTTATCTATCTCGGCTGTTATAACGTCTTTGTTTTCAAAGCTTGATGCGAAAAGATGAATGGAATCGGGTGTGTCAAGGTCAAGGCAGCCGAAGCTTATCAGATTGTTTTTGTAGCTCGTTTTAGCAAAAACAGTTATCTCATCGTAGTATCTTCCGAAGTCCTCGAGGGCGTAAGTGCCGATTTCGTTTTCAAGCATTGTGAGCTTTTCTTCCGTGGAATATGCTGCCATTTGCATTTTTTTGGTGGTGTGGATTCTCTCTCTTGCCATTTCTTCAACGCTCGGGCGAAGCACGGTTTTGAGCTCGTCAAGTGACATGTTCTCAAAGTAGCCGGATATCTGTGACTCGTCTATGGTCGGGTCCTCCGCTTTGAGCATCATTATTATCATATTAACGACCTGCTCTTTTGACTGGAAACCGGAAAGGATTTGCTCGGTTGCCGCGTCAAGCCCCGCCTTTTCGGCTTCGAGGCACTTTATCGTAACGAATACCTCGGCGCGCTTTTCGTCGCTGAGCGTTTCAAGATATTTTACAAATGCCTCTTTTTTTGCTTCGTTTGAAAGATTGCTGATGTTCTCTTTAAAGGGAAGTCCTGTGATAACGTCGTAATCCGGATTTGCAATCTGCGCTTTTACAACCTCGGAATCCTTTGCGCTCTCGATTATATGCTCGGTAAGAGCGTAGGTATAGCCGATTGCGCCGCCAATCATGGTGTTTTCCGCATCGGGATTCGGACGGATGATTCCGGAGATTTTAAGCTCCATGGCATTCTCGTAAATTCCGTTGAATACGAGTTCGTTGTCGCTCATATCCGTAAAGAGTCCGTCAGCGTTTTTCTTGTAAAGCTCAAAGGGGAATATAGTTTTGAATTTCAGGTTGCAGATTTCCTCATACGTCCAACGGTTAGTTGAGTTTTCGGGCAGAGTTCCGTTGCCTGCCGCCGCCTTGATTATAGCGTCGATTTCTTCTTCGCTTATAAGACCTAATGCGTAAAGGGTAAGGTCGTCAAGCTCGTTTTTCTCGTTGAGAACGAGAACTATCTCGTCCTTTGCCGTGGGCCATGCACCGTAAACGACGTCGTACTGCTCGTAAAGAAGCTCGTTAATCAGGGCTCTGTCACCGTTTTTATCGGTTTTGCCGGGCAGAAGCTCCTCCCACATTTTAACGCTCATCATAGACGGCATAAACGGCATGCTGCCGGAGCTTGCGGTGCTGCCGCCGTTGGCTTCCTGCTTTGCGGCAAGCTGGAGCAAAAAGTCGCTGAACATTTCTTCCATCAGCTCGCCCGTGTCGGACTTGATTATTTTGCCGTCCTTGTTTTTCGTATATACCGCAAGGTCGAGGTTATACGAATACTGAATTCCGCTGAGGGCATTTTTTATGGGTGAATCCTCTTTTTGAAGCTCGGATTCAAGGAATGTCTTGAATGCACCGAGGTCATTGTCGTTTGCCTCTATTTTTCCAAGCGCTTCAACAAGCTCGCCGATAAGCGGGTCTTTATATACTGCGTCGTTTTCGTGGCTGTTATCGTTGCCGTCATCACCGCCCATTAAGCTTTCCATAAGTGCGCTTATATCTACAGTGGTGGATTCAAGAGTTAAGGGGTAAGAGGAAAGCGTAGTTTCCTGAACGTGATTTATATAGGCTGTCATACCCTCGGAAACTGCAAGGATAAGAGCGATACCTATTATACCGATAGATCCGGCAAACGAGGTAAGAAGCGTTCTTCCCTTCTTGGTGAACAGGTTGCGAAGAGAAAGCATAAATGCGGTAAAGAATTTCATCGTGGGCTTTTTCTCTTTCTTTTTGCCCGTCTTTATTTCTTTTTCCGCTTTTGCGGCTTTTTCCTCTGCGATATCCTTTTCGGCGAGGAGGCTGTCGTAGGGATTAGTGTCGTCAACGACAAGTCCGTCAACCATTCGTATGATTCTCGAAGAATATTCCTCGGCAAGCTCGGGGTTATGCGTTACCATAATTACGAGGCGTTCCTTTGAAACCTCTTTGAGAATTTCCATAACCTGAACGCTCGTTTTAGTGTCAAGTGCGCCTGTCGGCTCGTCGGCAAGTATTATTTCCGGGTCGTTAACAAGGGCTCTTGCAATAGCAACTCTTTGCATCTGACCGCCCGACATTTCGCCGGGGCGTTTATTGAGCTGGTCGCCAAGGCCGACGGATTCAAGCGCCGCCTTTGCTCTTTTGCGCCTTTCTTCCTTTGAAACACCCGAAAGAGTCAGGGCAAGCTCAACGTTGCCAAGAACAGTCTGGTGAGGAATGAGGTTGTAGCTCTGGAAAACGAAGCCGATAGAGTGGTTTCTGTATGAGTCCCAATCTCTGTCACGGTATTCCTTCGTTGAAGTTCCGTTTATCACCAAATCACCGTCAGTATACTGATCAAGTCCGCCAATGATGTTAAGGAGAGTAGTTTTTCCGCAGCCCGACGGGCCGAGAACCGAAACGAACTCCCTCTTTCTGAACGAAAGAGATATGCCCTTTAAGGCATTGACGGTTTCCGATGACGTTGTGTAATCTTTCTTAATTTTCTTTAATTGAAGCATTTTTTCTCCTAACTTTGCAAGAGAGGTAAGTGCCGAAAGCTCTCTAAATTAAGGATACAGAGCGGGTTTGGATTATTTACTCTTGCCTATATCTACCGGAAACAATTATACTCTTAAAATGTTAACAATAAAAAAACGGCAGATTAATTTTTATAAAAATATATGATTTTTTACTTTGCGCAAAGATATTTTCATTATGTATTAGTATCTCTAAAAAAGAATAAATTAGTTGTGCATCGGTAAATAAAATCAATATATAGTGTAATTCTCACATTTTTGAAACAATATATTGATAAAAGTATATAGAAAAAAACAGATGAAATTTGTCGAAATTGCCCAAGTAATTATGAAATCTGCTCCGATTTATCTGCGTTTTTGCTTTTTTAAGGGGTAAAATGACTAATTATTGCCAAAAAAATGGTGCAATTTACACTTTTCGACATATTGTAAAATTTGTTCAAAAACACAATATATAGAGTTTTCCTATTGACAAAATCACAATATGTGGTATAATAGATTCACGACTAAATTTTCGGGGGACACTTTTGCAAAGGGGCATTTCGGCCTCTTGGCGATGGAGTCCTTTTGATTCTCTTTTGGGAAAAACGAGAAAGAACATTTTAAGTAAAAACTTTTTAAGGAGTTGTTATGAAGCTTATTAAGAGAAACGGAGCCGAGGTTGTTTTTGACCGCGAGAAAATCACAGCGGCGATTATCAAGGCAAACGAAGCTGTTGAAGAAGATGAAAGAATCACCCTCGGAAAAATTAAAAAAATTGCGGCAACGGTAGAAGCAAGATGCGAAAAGCTCGACAGAGCCGTCAGCGTCGAGGAGGTTCAGGACCTCGTTGAGAACGAGCTTATGCGCTCGGGTGCTTTCATTCTTGCACGTGCA